>SBFT01000213.1 GCA_006227805.1 Paracoccaceae bacterium | reverse complement strand
CCCGCAAGCGCCTGGAGGCCCTTCCGGCCCACGCCTTCGGCCGCCGCTATCCGGGCGAAATCGGCCTTCCAGGCCTCGAACCCCGCGCCGGTATTGCCGCAGGTCGCGGCCTGGGCCGCCGGCGCGGCCAGAAGCGTGGCGAGCAGGGTGAAAAGGGCTGCGTGTCTCATGGTGCCTCGCCTGAAATGCGTGCCGTTGCCGGTGCAGGATGACCCGAGACGCCCCGCCGATCAACGGGATTGCAGCGGGCGGTCCACCGGTCCTTCGGCCGCGCCCGCCAGCCATCGGCCCAGGCCCTGCAACAGCGACAGGCAGGCGGCCAGCTGGTCGCGCGTGACATATTCGTCGGCCTTGTGCGCCTGCTCGATCGAGCCCGGTCCGCAGATCGCCACGTCGAGCTCCAGCGTCCGGAAGAGCCCGGCCTCGGTGCCGAAGGGGACGAGGCCCGCGCCGTTGGCGCCCGTCAGCCGCATCGCGAGATCGCGCATCGCATTGCGCGCCGAGGGGTCGAGGCCCGCCACCTCGCCCATGACCAGGGTCTCGATGGCAGCATCGGGGGCGACGGCGCGCATGGCGGGCAGCAGGATGTCCTCGACATAGGCGCGCATGACGCCGTTGACGAAATCGGCGTCGGACCAGGTCACCGGTCGCATCTCCCAGTCGATTTCCGCCCGGGGCGCGATCACGTTGTGTGTGGACCCCCCGGCGATGCGGCCGATGTTCAGCGTGGTCCAGGGCGGGTCGAAGCGGCTGCCCTCCGGGGTCCGGGCGATCAGGTCCTCGCGCAGCGCCAGAAGGCGCGCGGCATAGCGGGCGGCGTATTCGGCGGCGTTGACGCCCAGGTCGGGGGCCGAGCCGTGGCCCTCCTGTCCCTGGAAGCGCACGGTGTATTCGCAGCAGCCCTTGTGGCCCTCGATGACCTGCATCGACGTGGGCTCGCCGATCAGGGCCATGGCGGGTCGGATGCCGCGCGCGGCCAGCGCCGGGACCAGGGCGCGGGCGCCCATGCAGCCCACTTCCTCGTCATGGGTGAAGGCGAAGTGGACGGGCCGGACCAGGTCCATCGCGGCATAGTCGCGCGCGGCGGTCAGGCAGGCGGCGATGAAGCCCTTCATGTCGCAGGCGCCGCGCCCGTAGAGGCGGTCGCCTTCGTCGCGCAGCGTGAAGGGGTCCGAGGACCAGTCCTGGTCGGTGACCGGCACCACGTCGGTATGGCCCGACAGGATCAGTCCGCCATCGCCCTCGGGACCCAGCGTCGCCCAGAGATTGGCCTTCTCTCCGGTGGGATCGCGCAGGATCTCGACCCGCGCGCCCAGGTCCGACAGCCGTTGGGCCAGGTCCTCGATCAAGGCCAGGTTGCTGTCCGCCGACACCGTGGGAAAGGCGATCAGGCGCGCCAGGTGCGCCACGGTGTCGTCGAGGCGCGTCATGGCTTGACGAACAGCCGGCGGGGGCGGTCGCAGAAGGTCTCGGCCGGGCCATCCTCGCGGATCAGGATGCTTTCGGTGATCTCGATCCCCCAGTCCTGCATCCAGAGGCCCGGCATGAAGTGGAAGGTCATGCCCGGTTCCAGGATCGTTTCGTCCTCGGCGCGCAGGCTGATGGTGCGCTCGCCCCAGTCGGGGGGGTAGGAGAGACCGATCGGATAGCCGCAGCGCGCGCCGCGTTCGATGCCCGCACGTTCCAGGGGCGCGGCCAGCGCGTTTGCGATGTCGCAGGCGCGGTTGCCGGGGCGTGCGGCCTGAAGGCCCGCTTCCAGCCCCTCGACCAGCGCGGCTTCGGCGCGTTTCAGGAAATCGGGCGGGGTCCCGAGGAACAGCGTCCGGCAGAACGGCGCGTGATAGCGGCGGTAGCAGCCCGAGATCTCGAAGAACGTGGCCTCGCCCGTGCGGAAGGGCCGTCCGTCCCAGGTCAGGTGCGGGGCGGCGGCGTCGCTGCCCGAGGGCAGCAGCGGCACGATGGCGGGGTAATCGCCCCAGGCGCCGGGCACGCCGGTGATCGCGTCGGCGTAGATTTCGGCCACGACCTCGTTCTTGGGGCGGCCGGCCTCGACCCGCGCGAGAAGGCCATCGACGATCTTTTCCGAGATGGCGGCGGCGCGGCGCATGAAGGCGATTTCCGCAGGCGACTTGATCGTGCGCTGCCAGTTCACCAGCGCGGTGGCGTCGATCAACGTGGCCTGGGGCAGGTGTTCGGCCAGCACCGCATGGGCCTTGGCGGAATAGTAGTAATTGTCCATCTCGACGCCGATGCGGCCGCGGTCGAGGCCCATCTCGCCCAGAACGCGGGCCAGGTCCCGCATCGGGTGGCGCTGGGTCGATTGCACGAAATTGTCCGCATAGCCGCGCGCGTGATCGGCCTCCATCCAGACCGTGCGCAGGGCGCCGTTGCGGTCCTGGTTGCGGCCCCACCAGACGGGATCGCCCTCTGGCGGCACGATCACGCCCTGGTGGACATAGAAGGACCAGCCGTCATAGGCGGTCAGCCAGGCCTGGTTCGAGGGATCGGTGACGAAAAGCGCATCGAGGCCCCGCCGCGCCATCTCGCTTCGGACCTTGTCCAGCCGGGCGGCGTATTCGGCACGGGTGAAGGGCAGATCGATGGGCGGCATGGGCGGGGCTCCTTCGCGGTTCGCCCATTGATCGCGCCCCGCGCCCGGCAAAAGCAAGCCTCGTGATCTATTTTTGCGCAACCCGGGCCGCGACAACCCCACGGCGAGCGATCGGGCCCGTTGCGGTTGCAACATGGACCGCACCTGTGTTTACATGGCTGCCACAAAGCGCGGAACAACCCGCCGAAGTCCAAGGGGAGCCAGATTTGGCTGAAATCAGTTCGTCTGACGCGTTCGTCGAATTCGAACGCGTCCAGAAGAGTTATGATGGTGAGACGCTTGTCGTCAAAGACCTGAACCTTGTCATTCCCAAGGGCGAGTTCCTGACGATGCTGGGCCCCTCGGGATCGGGCAAGACCACCTGCCTGATGATGCTGGCCGGATTCGAGACGGCGACCCATGGCGACATCCGCCTGGCCGGGCGCAGCATCAACAACATCCCGCCCCACAAGCGCGGGATCGGCATGGTGTTCCAGAACTACGCGCTGTTCCCGCACATGACGGTGGCCGAGAACCTGTCCTTTCCGCTGGAAGTGCGCAAGATCGGCAAGTCCGACCGCGAGGCCAAGGTCAGGCGCGCGCTGGAAATGGTCGAGATGGGCGCCTTCGGGGGGCGGCGGCCCGCGCAGTTGTCGGGCGGCCAGCAGCAGCGCATCGCGCTTGCGCGCGCGCTGGTCTTCGAGCCCGAGCTGGTGCTGATGGACGAACCGCTGGGCGCGCTGGACAAGCAGTTGCGCGAGAAGATGCAGTTCGAGATCACGCACCTGGCGCATAACCTGGGGATCACGGTGGTCTATGTCACCCACGACCAGACCGAGGCGCTGACGATGTCGGACCGCGTGGCGGTGTTCAACGACGGCGTCATCCAGCAGCTGGCCCCGCCGGACAAGCTTTATGAGGAGCCCGAGAACAGCTTCGTCGCCCAGTTCATCGGCGAGAACAACACGCTGGAAGGCGTGGTGAAGGAGATCTCCGGAGACACGGCTCTGGTCCAGCTGGACGGCGGCGACCTGATCGATTGCAAGCCCATCAACGTCAGCAGGCCCGGCCAGCGCACGCGGGTGTCGATCCGCCCCGAGCGGGTGGAATACAACAAGTCCCGCCTGCAGGAGGGCGCGCATACGCTGAAGGCCGAGGTGATGGAATTCATCTACATGGGCGACATCTTCCGCACCCGGCTGCGGGTCGCGGGACATGACGACTTCATCATCAAGACCCGCAACGCGCCCGACCAGGTGCGTCTGCAACCCGGCCAGCAGATCGAGATCGGCTGGCTGCCACAGGATTGCCGCGCGCTGGATGCGTGAGGTGCGTCGGATCGCTGGCGGGGCGGGGCCCCGCCGCGGTGAACATGGTGCGGGGCCCTGCCCGAAGGTCGCGCGCCGGTCTTTCAACTTCGGGTGTGACAAGGGAGTGTTACGATGAAACGGACCAAGATGCTTCTGGCGTCCTCGGCCCTGACCGTGGTGGCCGGCATCGCCATCGCGGAAACCAAGATGGCCAACGACCTGACGTTCGTATCCTGGGGCGGGGCCTACCAGGCCAGCCAGATCAACGCCTATACCGATCCCTACCGGGCGATGCACCCCGAGGTGAGCATCGTCTGGGACGAAAGCTCGGGCGAGGCGGTGGCCAAGCTGCGCGCGATGAACGAGGCCGGCAACCTGACCTGGGACCTGGTCGACGTGGAAGCCGCCGACGCGATCCGTCTGTGCGACGAGGGCCTGGCCATGGAGATCGACCACGACACCCAGCTGGCCCCGGCGCCCGACGGCACCCCCGCCAGCGAGGATTTCGGCCAGACGATCGTTTCGGACTGCTTCATTCCGCAGATCGTCTTCTCGACCACCTTCGGCTATCGCACCGACATGGTGCCCGCGGGCGTCGAGCCGCCGAAAGGCGCCTGCGACGTGTTCGACCTCGAGAAGTATCCGGGCAAGCGCGCGCTGAACCGCAACCCGATCGCCAACATGGAATGGGCGCTGCTGTGCGACGGCGTGCCCTACGAGGAAGTCTACGACGTTCTGGAAACCGAGGAAGGCCAGGCCCGCGCCTTCGCCAAGCTGGACACCATCAAGGACCAGACGATCTGGTGGAGCGCCGGCGCCGAGACGCCGCAGCTTCTGGCGGACGGCGAGATCTTCATGGGATCGACCTTCAACGGCCGTCTCTTCGCCGCGATCGAGGAACAGGGCCAGCCGATCGGCATGGCCTGGGAATGGCAGATGCTGGACCTCGACGGCTGGATCGTTCCCACCGGCCTGCCGGAAGACCGTCTGGCCCGGGTGATGGACTTCCTCTATTTCGGAACCGACACCCAGCGCCTGGCCGACCAGGCCAAGTTCATCTCGTATGGTCCGGCCCGGACGTCGTCGGGGCCGCTGGTGGGCCAGCATGCCACGCTCGGCATCGAGATGGCGCCGCACATGCCGACCGATCCGGCCAACGCCCAGAACACGTTCCTGAACAACTACGTGTGGTGGGCCGATTACCGCGATGACCTGGACGCCAAGTTCCAGGCCTGGCTGGCACAGTAAGACCGAAGGCGCGCGGGCGGGGGCCGACCCCGCCCGCCGCCACCACAGGACATACAGGACGCCGGGGCCGGACCCGGCCCGCGCAAGGGGGACGACGACAATGCCCAAGGGTTACATCATCGGCCATGTCACGGTGCATGACCCGGAAGGCTATGCGCCCTATGCGCAGCGCAACAACGCGATCTTCGCCCGCCATGGCGCGCGCTACCTGGTGCGCGGCGGCCAGGCCGAGGTGAAGGAGGGCACGGCGCACACGCGCCATGTCGTGATCGAATTCCCGTCATACGAGGCCGCGCTGGCCGCTTATGAAGATCCCGAATACGTCGAGAACATGAAGATCCGCCATGCCCATGCCGACAGCACGGTCATGGTGGTGGAAGGCTGCGAATGACCGAGGCCGGCGTCTCCGCGACGCAACCGAAGAAGGCCGGACCGATGCTGGCCGCTGATGGCAGGCCGCTCAAGCGCAGCCTGGCCCGGGCGCTGCGGCGCGAGAAGACGCGCGCCTTCGTGCTGATCGCGCCGCTTCTGCTCTTCGTCGTGCTGACGTTCATCATCCCGATCCTGTCCATGCTGTTCCGGTCGGTCGAGAACCAGATCGTCTCCGAGACCCTGCCCGGCACCGTCGAGGCGCTGCGGGACTGGGACCCGGCTACCGCCGATCTGCCGCCCGAGCCGGTGTTCGAGCATCTC
>SBFT01000154.1 GCA_006227805.1 Paracoccaceae bacterium | reverse complement strand
CCGCCTCGATCTCGCCCAGTTCGATCCTCTGGCCCCGGATCTTGACCTGGGTATCCCCGCGGCCCAGGAAGTCGAAACCGCCATCGGCGCGGCGGCAGACCAGGTCACCGGTGCGGTAGAGCCTGCCCGTGCCGCCGAAAGGATGGTCGATGAAGCGCTCGGCCGTCATCTCGGGGCGGTTCCAGTAGCCCAGCGTCACGCCGTCGCCGCCGATCAGCAATTCCCCCGGCACGCCCACCGGGGCCAGGCCGCCATCCGACGCCACCACATGACACTCCGTGTTGGCGATGGGCAGGCCGATCCCGACGGTGGCCGGTGGCACCGCGCCGATCTCGGCGGTGGTGGACCAGATCGTGGTTTCGGTCGGCCCATACATGTTGACGATGCGCGCGCGCGTCGCGCGGCGCAGGTCCGTGACCAGGCTGCCCGGCAGCGCCTCGCCCCCCAGAAGCAGCTGGCGCGTGCAGGAGAGCGCCAGCCGCGCCTCGTCGTTCAGGGCGATGATGCGGCCCATGCTGGGCGTGCATTGCAGATGGGTGACCCCATGCCGCACGATCTGCGCGGCAAGCGAGAAATCGTCCTCAGCAAGGCCGCCCGCCGCATTGGCGCCCTGCAACACGCGCGCCAGGGGCCGCAACCCGTCCAGAACGACGTGCGAGGGGATGCCGTAATCGATCAGGCAGGCGATTTCGGTCACGCCGATCGCCCGCAGCCGGTCGGCCCGCGCGATCCCGTCCGCGACAGTGCCGAAGAGGCCCGCATCCTCGAAATACCGCTCGAAGGCGAAGTCGAGGATCGCGTCCATCTCGTCATCGGCCAGTTGGCCAAGGTCCATCTGCAGGGGATCGGTGACGCCCTGGGGGCGCTTGAACGCGGGGAAGGCCCAGGCATATTGCTTGATCAGCGCCGCGGCCGAGCGCAGGTAGTCCTTCATCGGCCCCCGCGCGATGCGGCGCGCGGTCTCGCGGTCCTCGGCGATGAAGGTGTGCAGCATCATCGTGACGGTGAAGTCGTCGGGATCGTGCCCGGCCTCGCGCAGGGCCTGGTGATAGATCGCGATCTTGTCGGCGACCTCGTCGATGGTCTGACCCAGAAGATGGGTCAGGACATGGGCGCCGATCCGGCCCGCCTCGCGCCAGGTCTCGGGGTTGCCGGCCGTGGTCACCCAGATCGGCAACTCGGCCGTGACCGGGCGCGGCTGGGTCACCACGGAGTGCATCGCGCCGCTTGCGGTCGGAAACGCGACCGCCTCGCCCCGCCAGAGCCTGCGCAGCTTGTCGATGGCGTCAAGCATCGCGGGCTTGTTGGCGGGGGGCGTGTTCTCGGGGCGCAGGACGAAATCGTCGGGCTGCCAGCCGCTGGCGATGGCCAGGCCCGCGCGCCCGTCGGTCAGGTTGTCGATGACGGCCCATTCCTCGGCGATGCGGGCGGTGTGGTGCAGGGGGGCCACGCAGGAGCCTGCGCGCACCGACAGGTTGCGCGTGACCGCCGCCACCGCGGCACCCGTGACCGAGGGGTTCGGATAGGGTCCGCCGAAGGCGTGGAAATGACGCTCGGGAGTCCAGACGGCGTTGAAGCCATGGGCATCGGCGAAGCGCGCGCCTTCCAGCAGCAGGTCGTACTTGCCCCGGCCCGCGCCGTCGTCGTTGCCCCAGTAGAACAGGTTGAAGTCGATCCGTCGCCCCGGCAGCCGGATCGGCCCGTTCGAGACCGCGGCGCGGTTGTCGTCGCCCATCACCACCACGGTGAAGCCGCGGGCGAGCGTGTAGAAGAGTTCCAGGACCGAGATGTCGAAGGACAGGCTGGTCACGGCGCCCCAGACATGGCCCGCGGCGCGGTCGACCACGCTGTCCATGCCTGCGAAGAAGTTCACGACGTTGCGATGGCTGACCATGACCCCCTTTGGCAGGCCGGTCGAGCCCGAGGTATAGATCAGGTAGGCCACGTCCTCGGGCCGGGCCGCGATGTCGAAGGGCGCGGTTTCGTCCCCGATGGTCCCGAGGTCCAGAAGCCGCGCCTCGTGCGGCGGCAGCGCGCCCGCGATCGCGCCTTGCGTGACGATCACCCGCGCGCCGCTGTCGGCGATGTAATGCCGGATGCGGTCGGCGGGATAGGCCGGGTCCAGCGGCACATAGGCGGCACCCGCCGCCATGATCCCCAGGCACCCCGCGACCATGTCGTTCGAACGCTGGCAATAGATGCCCACGTGATCGCCGCGCTGCACCCCCATCTCGGCCAGCCGCCGGGCGATCGCGCCCGCGCGGCCCCTGAGTTGCGCATAGCTCATCCGGTCGTTCCGATGGATGAGCGCGGTCGCATCGGGGGTGCGGGCGGCCTGCGCCGCGAAGGCCGCGGGCAGGGTCAGCGCGCTGTCATAGGGGCGCCGGGTGGCGTTCCATGTGCGGGTCAGGAGAGCAATCTCGGCCGACGGGATCGCCAGCAGGTCGGAGACCGGCGTGTCGGACGCAGCATCTTGCAGGCGGCGCGCCAGCGCCTCGATCCGCGCGGCGAGGATGCGGGCATAGGCGTCGGGTATGCGCGCGCGGTCGACATGCAGCACCCCCTCCATCGACAGGGTCGCCGCGGTGCCGGGGATGGGTGCGGCACCCAGGCCCAGATGCGGGGCGGGCCGGGGACCGAGGCGCGGGTCGCGCAGCACCAGGTCGCGCGCATGACCCGCCTTTCGCCCGGGATGATCCAGCGCATCCGCGACCGCGGCTTCGAGGTCCCCCAGCGTGCCGTCGCGCGCGCCCTCGAACGGGGTCCAGTCGGCCATCAGCGCCGCCGCAAGACCCCCCGCGGCGTCTTCGCGCCCCAGGGCCAGCCCCGCCGGAGCGCCTGGCCCGGCGGACAGATGCGCCCAGAGGCAGGCGATCACCGCCCGCCGGCGCGCATCGGCTGCGCCGCCCAGGTCCAGGGCCATCGACTGCCAGTCCGGCGCATCGCCCGCGGGGCCGACCAGCATCAGGTCGGACGGCTGGAAGCGGGTCAGCGCCTCGCGCCAGTGATCCTCGTGCGCCGCCGCCTCCGAGTGCAGCTTACGCAGGGCCTCGCGCGTCCCGGCCCCGATCCGGGGCAGGACCGCGCCGGGCCGGACCAGCCGCGTGGCATCGCAGGCGGTGCCGTCAAGGCGTGTGAGGCCGCTCAGCCGCACCGCGCCATCGGCGCAGGCGAGCGTCAGGCTGTCGCCCGTGGCGCCCAGGACCGTGCCCGGCGCGCCCTTGCCTTCGGCGGGTTCGGCCCCGGCGATGGCCAGAACATCCCCATCGAGGGCGATCTTCGGACGCGTCAGCGGGTTGGCATAGCCGCCGAAATCCAGCGCCGCGACCAGGCGCAGCGTGTCCGCGCAAGGTGCCTCCGGATCGATCAGGCCGGCACCTTGCGGCCGCGCGTCGCGCCCGAAATAGCTGCGCCCGTCGGGGCCTTGGGCGCGGCGGGGGAAGGTGCCCGCCGCCAGGTCCGGCACCAGCGCCTCGAAACTGTCCAGCGCGGCGGCGTAGCATCGGGCGTTCAGGCTGAGGGCGGTCTCGCCCGGCGGGATCGGAAACCGGGGCTGGGCCAGGATGTCGCCCCGGTCCACGCCGGGCGTCATCAGGTGCCAGGTGATGCCGTATTCGGTCTCTCCCGCCATCAGCGCCCAGTTCGGCGCGTTCAGCCCGGCATAGGCGGGCAAGGGGCCGTCGTGGAAGTTCAGCGCACCCACCCGCCCCAGGGACAGGACATCGGCGGGAAGGATGCGCAGGTTGGCGATGCTGAGAACCCAGTCGACCGGGGCATGTCCGCGCAGATCGGTCGGCTGCGCCATCGCCGCGATGCCGCGATCCTGCGCCCAGGCGGCGACCTCGCGGTCGCGGGTGACGACGCAGCGGACGTCATGGCCTGCGGACAGCAGCACCTCGCCGCAGGCGACGGTGAGCGAGGCGTCGCCGATCAGGTATGCGGTCAAACGGGTCACTTCGCGTCCTCGGCCAGGGGTTGCGAATAGGGCGCGGGCACCCGGGGGCCTTCGCCCCGGAACGGCGCGCCCAGGCTGAAGGCGATCAGGTCGCGCAAGGCGCGGGCGGGCTCGCCCGTCGGGCGGCGGGTGAGCGCGCAGCGCAGCCGCCAGAACGCGGCCCCGGCGATCCGCGCCAGCGTCGCGGCCATCAGGTAGGCGCGTCCGTGGTTCTTCAGGAAATAATGCCGGCGCGAGGCGAACCAGTAGCGCGGCGTGCGCGGCCAGACCTTCATGCCGGTCGAGACCGACCCGATATGCACCACCCGCGACGCGGGCACGAACCAGGTCTGCCATCCCGCGCGCCCCGCGCGCTTGCAGAGGTCGGTTTCCTCGAAATAGAGAAAGAACGTCTCGTCGAAGAGGCCGACCTCGTCCAGCATCCGCATCCGCATGAGCATCGAGGCGCCCGCCACCCAATCGGCCTGGCGCGGCGTGTCGGGCACGGCCATCGGAATGACCGATCCCGCCAGCGCCCGGGTGACAAGGCCCAGCTTGATCGCCTGTTCGAATTCGCCCGCGATGGTGGGAAAGCGGAACAGGGCCGCATGTTCGGCGCCATCCTCGCCCCGGACATGGCTGCCCGCGATGCCCGCGCGGGGGTGATCCCGCAGGAAGTCGACCAGATTGTGCAGCGCGTCGCGGTCGGGGAATGCGTCCGAGTTCAGGACATAGACGAAATCCGGTGCCTCGCCGCAGCTGAGGCCCATGCGCATGCCGACATTGTTGCCCGCGCCGAAGCCGCCATTGCGGTCCGAGGCGACGACGCGCAGGCGGTTGTCGCGGGTCCATCCCCGCGCCGCGGCCTCGCGCGCCATCAGGTCATGGCTGCCGTCCTGGCTGTCGTTGTCGACGATCATCACCTCGCCTGCCAGGCCCTCCATGGCCGCCAGCGCCGCCTCGGCCGCGCGTAGCGTCATCTGCGGCGTGCGGTAGTTCAGGATGATGGTCAGGACGGTGATGTCGGTCATGATCTACTCCGCCGCCGATACCCGGAGGACCTGGTTGCCTTCAGACTGCGCGATCTCGGCGCGCAGGCTGGCGGCCAGCACGCCGACATTGGGCGCCAGGACCATGCTGTCATGATCGCCGGGCACTTCGACGACAGTGACCCGGGGCGCAAAGCGCGTCCAGTCGTTGTCGGGAAGGACATATTCCCGCGCGCGGCTGACCCAGCGCCCGCCACCCACCTTCCAGTGCCGGTCGAGCGGCGGACGGAACAGCGTCATCGGCCCGTCCCAGGGCTGCAACCGATAGGCGGCGACGGCCTCGCGGAAGGCCAGTTCGATCTTGCGGTTGTTGAAGGCCGCCGCACCCTGGGGCGCGTCGGTCGCGACCTGGTGGCGGCCGCGCAATTGCCAGTCGATGCGCGCGCGCAGCCATTCACGGGCATAGCCCAGACCCTTCCGGCGGAACTCGTGCAGCTTGATCCGGGCCCTGTCGCCGCGCGTCAGGGCCGGGCGCACGGGCAGGGGCGTGTCCAGCAGGGCCAGCACGGCGACCTCCTGCCCGGCCGCGCGCAGTTGCTGCGCCATCTCGCAGGCGGTGATGCCGCCGCCCGAGAACCCGCCCAGCAGGTAGGGGCCCTGCGGCTGGACCCGGGCGATCTCGGCCAGATAGTCGCGGGCGGCGTCCTCGATCCGGGCATGGGGCGCGTCGTCGCCGATCAGGCCGCGCGCCTGAAGGCCGTAGACGGGGCGGTCCCGGCCGATCTCGATGGCCAGCTGGCGCAGGTTCAGCACGTTGCCGAACATCCCCGCCACGATGAAGAAGGGCGTCCGGTCCCCGCCCTTCTGCAGGGCGACGAGATGGGTGAAGCTGCGTGCCCGGGCCGGGGCCGCGTCCTGTGGT
>SBFT01000156.1 GCA_006227805.1 Paracoccaceae bacterium | reverse complement strand
AGGCCGGCGGGGACCGCGATGTCCTGATCTATGTCCACGGGTTCAACACCGCCCAGTCCGACATGCTGACCCGCATGGAGAGGATCGAGACCGGGTTGCGCGCGCATGGCTTCGCAGGGGCGGTCGTGGCCTATGACTGGCCGAGCGACGGATCGGCCCTGTCCTACGGCCGGGACCGGGCCGACGCCAAGACAGTCGCGCCCCACCTGGTCAGCGACGGCGTGATCCCGCTCCTGGGCCTGTCGCCCAGGCCCCGGGTTCACCTGCTGGCCCATTCGATGGGCGCCCTGGTCGTGCTGCGCGGGTTTTCCGATTTCGGCGACGGGATCGGTCCGGGGCAGGGGGCCTGGCGCATGGACGAGGTCCTGTTCGCTGCGGGCGACGTGGACAGCGTCTGGCACGAGAAGGGCGCCTGGGGCTCGCTGGTCCTGAGCAAGCGCAGCCGCCGCTTCACCAATTACCACTCGGGTCTCGACCAGGTGCTGGCGCTCTCGGACGGGCTGGTCAATGGCGGGCGCGACCGGGTGGGCCATGTGGGAATGCCCGCCCTTCTGGCGGCGGGCCACCACGACGTCTATTGCAACGAACAATACCGCAAGGACGTGCCCCCGGGGGACCGGACGATGCTCTATTCCCATCGCTGGTGGTTCGACAATGACGGCTTTCTGCGCGACGTCGCCTTGACGCTGGCGGGGCGGGCGGCCGGCCAGATGCCGACCCGGCGCGCCACCAACACCACGGACCAGGCGCTGCTGGCCTAATCGTCCTTGCCGTGGTGGCCCTCGCAGGTGCCGGGGACCGGATCATGGCCCGACCCGCCCCAGGGATGGCACCGCGCGATCCGCCGCAGGGCCAGCCAGCCGCCGCGCAGCGCGCCGTGCCGTTCCAGCGCCTCGAGCGCATAGGCCGAACAGGTGGGCTGATAGCGGCAGTTGAACCCCACCCAGGGCGACAGGATCAGCCGGTAGGCGCGCACTGGCAGGGCCAGGACATGGGCGAGCGGGCTCATCCGTCCTGATCCTTCGCGCCATGCAGCTTGCGCAGGGCGCCCGCAAGGTCGCCCTTCAGCGCGTCGAAGGGGCGCCCGGCGGTGGCGTCGGCGCGGCCCACCAGCACGTAGTCCCACCCCGGCCGCCCCGCGACCGGCAGAACGGCCCGCGCGGCTTCGCGCAGGCGGCGCTTGGCGCGGTTGCGCGCCACGGCATTGCCGACCTTGCGGGAACAGGTGAAACCGACGCGGATCGTCGGGGGGCCGTCGTCCCCATCCTCACCGGACTTGTCCCGGCGCCGGGCCTGGACGATCATCGAGGGCGTCGCCTGGCGCGGCCCCTTCGCGGTGCGCTGGAAATCGGCGCGGGTCTTGAGGACTGTCAGACAAACGGACACCGCCGGAGGCGTATCTCCCCGGGCGGCGATGCCATCCTCGGGGGCCTCCGGCGGTGTCATGTGCCTTGTCGCGGTGTCCCGGGCGCTTACGCGCTCAGCGACTTGCGGCCGCGGGCGCGGCGGGCGTTCAGGACCTTGCGGCCGCCCTTGGTGGCCATGCGGGCGCGGAAGCCGTGGCGGCGCTTGCGAACCAGGTTCGACGGTTGATAGGTGCGTTTCATCGCGTCTCGCTCCAACTTCGGGTCCGGGCGGCGCGGATTCGGGCCCGGGGGTGATCTCGAAGCCCGTCCTCTAAAGGGCCTTTTCCCCCAAGTCAAACCCGGTTGCGCGGAAAAAACGCCCCGGATGCAACAATTCTGGTCCCTTCCGCGGGGGCATATGTTTCAATCCCGGCCTCGCGCCCGGGAATTCCCCGCCCCTGCCGTCACCCGGGATCAAGCGGGCGTGATCGCCCTGTTCGCGGCCCCGAACAAGGCGCATGTTGGCGGAGGCGAGCAGACGGCAGGAGACCGCGATGTCCGATCACAGCACAGAGGCGCAAGACCGCGCGGACGATTCCGCCCGGTCCTGGACGCGCCGCCTGCCGCTTCTGGTGATCCTCGCCGTTGCCGTGGTGGGGGCATTGACGCTGGGCGACGCGATCAGCTTCGAGACCCTGCGCGACAACCGCGCCGCCCTTCTGGCCTTCCGCGACAGCCATTTCGGCCTGATGGCGGCGGGCTTCGTGCTGGCCTATGTCGTGATCGTCGCCTTCTCGCTGCCCGGCGCGGCCGTCGCCTCGGTCACGGGCGGGTTCCTCTTCGGCCTGGCCACAGGGACCGCGCTGAACGTGGCCGCCGCCACCATCGGCGCGGCGCTGATCTTCCAGGCGGCGCGCCGGGGCCTGGGCGAGGCGCTGACCGCGCGGATCGAGGCCTCGGAGGGGCGTATCAAGCGCCTGCGCCAAGGCCTGCGCGAGAACGAGATCAGCGTCCTCTTCCTGCTGCGACTTGTCCCCGCGGTGCCCTTCTTCGTGGCCAACCTGCTGCCCGCGCTGGTCGGCGTGCGGTTCCGGAATTTCCTCTGGACCACGGCGCTGGGCATCATCCCCGGCGCGCTGGTCTTCACCTGGATCGGCGTCGGCCTGGGCGAGGTCTTCGACCGCGGCGAAAGCCCGGACCTGTCGCTGCTATGGGAGCCGCAGGTGATCGGGCCGATCCTGGGCCTCTGCGCGCTGGCGGCCCTGCCCATGGTCATCAAGGCGCTGCGCACGGGAAGGGGCGGCTGAGAATGGAGCGCATCCGGACCGATATCCTGGTCATCGGCGCCGGGTCGGGCGGTCTGTCCGTCGCGGCGGGCGCGGTGCAGATGGGCGCCTCGGTCGTCCTTCTGGAGGGCCACGAGATGGGCGGCGATTGCCTGAATTACGGCTGCGTGCCCTCGAAGGCGCTGATCGCCAGCGGCAAGGCCGCCCATGCGCAGGCGCAGTCCGCGGAATTCGGCGTCGCCGACGTGACGCCCGCGATCGACTATGCCGCCGCCAAGGACCATGTCCGGGACGTCATCGCCCGGATCGCCCCGGTCGACAGCCAGGAGCGTTTCGAAGGCCTGGGCGTCCGCGTGATCCGGGAATTCGGCCGCTTCACCTCGCCCACCGAAGTGCAGGCGGGCGATCACCTGATCACCGCGCGGCGCATCGTGATCGCCACCGGCTCGCGCCCCCTGGTGCCGCCGATCCCGGGTCTGGCGGATGTCCCCTACCTGACCAACGAGACGATCTTCGAGCTGCGCGAGCGCCCCGAGCACCTGCTGATCATCGGCGGCGGTCCGATCGGAATGGAACTGGCCCAGGCGCATGTGCGGCTGGGCTGCAAGGTGACGGTGATCGAAGGCGGCAGGGCGCTGGGCCGGGACGACCCCGAGGCCGCCGCCCTGGTGCTGGACACCCTGCGCGGCGAGGGCGTCGGGATCGTCGAGGAGGCCTTGGCCGAGAAGATCACCGGGACGGCGGGCGCGATCTCGGTTCATGCGGCGGACGGCCGCGTCTTCACCGGCAGCCACCTTCTGGTCGCGGTCGGTCGCACGTCGAACACCGAGACCCTGAACCTGGAGGCCGCCGGGATCGAGACCTCGCGCACGGGGATCAGGACGGACGCGGGCCTGCGCACGACCAACCGCCGCGTCTATGCCATCGGCGATGTGGCGGGCGGGCTGCAATTCACCCATGTGGCGGGATACCACGCGGGCGTCATCATCCGGTCGATGTTGTTCGGCCTGCCCTCGAAGGCCGGGACCGCGCATATCCCCCGGGCCACCTACACCGATCCCGAACTGGCCCAGATCGGCCCGACCGAGGCGCAGGCGCGCAAGGATCACGGGGACCGGCTGGAGGTGGTGCGCTTCGACTATCGCCACAACGACCGCGCCATGGCCGAACGCAAGACCACCGGTTTCATCAAGGTGATGGTCGTCCGGGGCCGCCCTGTCGGCGTCACCATCGTGGGCCACCAGGCGGGCGAGCTGATCGCGATGTGGTCGCTGGCCATCGCCAACCGCCTTAAGATGAGCGCGATCGCCGCCATGGTCGCGCCCTATCCGACGATCGCCGAGGTTAACAAACGCGCTGCGGGGGCCTATTTCAGCCCGAGATTGTTTGATAACCCGATGGTCGAGCGGGTCGTGCGCCTTGTCCAGCGCTGGATCCCGTAGCTCGCAGCGAGGCGGCATGTTGAGATCGCTATCCGGCAGGTTCCTGATCCTGACCATCATCTTCGTGATGCTGGCCGAGGTCCTGATCTTCGTGCCGTCGATCGCGCGCTTCCGCGAGGATTACCTGCTGGACCGGCTGGAACGCGCGCAGATCGCGTCGCTGGCGCTGCTGGCCGACGACATGCTGACCAGCGAACTGGAAGCCGAGCTTCTGAAGAACGCCGAGGTCTTCAACGTCGTCCTGCGTCGGGACGAGGTGCGCCAGCTGGTCCTGTCCTCGCCCATCCCGGTGCCCATCGACGCCACCTTCGACCTGCGCGATCCCGGCGCGCTGACCCTGATCCGCGACGCGCTGGTGCGCCTGGTCGATCCCGGCAACCATGTCATCCGCGTCATCGGCGCGCCCCTGCGCGAGGCCGGGCTGCTGATCGAGATCACGATGGACAGCGGCCCGCTGCGCGCCGCGATGATCGATTACGGCATCCGCATCCTGATCCTGTCGGCGGTGATCTCGATCTTCACCGCCGTCCTGCTGTTCATCGCGGTGCGCCGCTTCCTGGTCGTGCCGATCCGGGGCGTGGTGGGATCGATGCAGCGCTATGCCGAGGCCCCCGAGGACGCCCGCCGCATCATCCATCCCGGCGCCGCCGTCACCGAACTGCGCGAGGCCGAGGAGGCGCTGCACAAGCTTCAGACCGAACTGACCCACGCCCTGAAGCAGAAGGAGCGCCTGGCCCAGCTGGGCGGCGCGGTCGCCAAGGTCAGCCACGACCTGCGCAACATCCTGACGTCGGCGCAGCTCTTCACCGACCGGATCGAGGGCAGCGAGGATCCCCTGGTGCGGCGCATGGCGCCCAAGCTGGTGGGATCGATCCGCCGCGCGGTCAGCCTGTGCGAAAGCACGCTAGCCTTCGGGCGGGCCGAGGAACCGGCGCCGACGCTGGCTCGGGTGCGCCTGGCGGACATCGTCGCGGACGTGCTGGACAGCGAACGCCTGGCCGAGGACAGCCAGAACATCAGCTTCGCCGAGGACATCCCCGCGATGATGACGATCACGGCCGATCCCGAACAGATGTTCCGCGTGATCTCGAACCTGGTGCGCAACGCCCGCCAGGCGATCGCGTCTTCGGGCAAGGCGGGCGAGATCAGCGTCAGCGCCGAAGACACCGACGACGACTGGCTGATCCGCGTCGCCGATACCGGCCCCGGCCTGCCCCCCAAGGCGCGCGATCACCTGTTCCAGCCCTTCCAGGGCGGCGCGCGCAAGGGCGGCTCGGGGCTTGGGCTGGCGATCGCGGCGGAACTGGTGCGCGGCCATGGCGGAACGCTGGACCTGGGCCATACCGGCCCGCAGGGCACGTCCTTCCTGATCCGGCTGCCCAAGGGCGACGGCGCGCTCTGAAGCCGTCGCTTTTCGGGGTTGCAATGGCCGCGCGCGGGGTCTAAATGCCTGACCTCAACGGACCGATAGCTCAGTTGGATAGAGTACTTGACTACGAATCAAGGGGTCGGGGGTTCGAATCCTCCCCAGCGCGCCAAAGAATCTTGGTAACATACTGGCTTGCAAGAGAAATCTTAGATGGTTTCTGGGCCATTCCCCCAACAATTCCCCCAGTTGGTTGAGTGCCCTCTACTGGCCACTCATATTTGATTTCAAGAAAAATGGCACTTTCAAGTCCGGTGTGCCAATCTATGTGCGCATCTGCTGGACGCTTGCCGCCGAGTGACCCGCTTCGTGCCGGCGGCTGTTCAGCGCCGAGCCGTAGAGCACGCCTT
>SBFT01000102.1 GCA_006227805.1 Paracoccaceae bacterium | reverse complement strand
CGCGGGCGTCACCCACCAGCTTCCAGAGGGCCGGGACCAACAGCGCGGCCAGCACCAGTTTCAGCGCATCGCCCACCAGGAAGGGCGTCAGGCCCCAGTCCAGGATCGGCTTGTCCCAGCCGTAGAGCGTGCCCAGCCAGTAAAGACCCGGCGCATAGATCAGGATGTTGCCGATCAGAAGGGCCGCGGCCATCCACAGCGCCGATCGGTCCCAGCCCCGCCGCGCCAGCCAGCCCAGCGCCACCGTCGCCAGCACATAGCCCACGAGATAACCGCCGGTGCCGCCCATCATGTAGCCCAGCCCGTTCGTTTCGGCCGAGGACCCCGCGAAGACGTCGAAGCCCAGCGCGCCGACCGCCATGTAGCCCAGGATCGTCACGAGGCCAAGGCGCGCGCCGTAGGCCGCACCGATCGAGAGCACCGCGAAGGTGCCCATGGTGATCGGGACCGGCCACATCGGCACCTTGATCTTGGCGGCGATCGCCAGAACGGCGATCCCGGTCACCACCAGAAGGGCCTGCTTGACCAGCAGGGCGGTGCCGTCGCGGGGACCCAGGGCCTCGACCAGGACGGTGTTTCCGGTTTTCGTCATGGATGCGTCTCCTCGTCTGTCGTTTCGGATTGAATGACGGCAACGCCGCGCCGCCGCAAGCGATAATTCGAACGCGCCCCATCCCAGTTGATCCACATCAAGGCGACCGGCCCGCGCCGGGGCCAGATTGGTTGCCAATAGCAACCTTATTGCGGGAGAGACTCGCATGGGACTTTTCAGAAAACTCGCCGGCAGCGCCGATCTGGTCAGCGGCATGGCACAGCGCCTCGGCGCCGACATGCAGGACCAGATCATGTCCGATCCCGAAGCCGGCGCCCGCCGCTTCGCCGCCATGGTCTATCGCTGCGCCGGATGCACCGATCAGGATGGCTGCGCGGCCCTGCAGGCCGAGAACGACAGGCTGGATCACGCGCCCGCCTATTGCCGGAACGCGGACGCGTTCTAGGCGGTGCTCAGACGTCCGCGCGCACGTAGCGCGAGATCATGCGATACGCCTTGCGCGGACCGCGCACGGCCCAGGTCGTCGTGAAGACCGGCCAATCGGCAAAGTCGTAGGTGACACGGTAATCGTCCGGGTCGCACCAGTGATGCGCCTGGCCGCCGCGCGCGGGGACGGCGTGGAAGAAGCGCCCGTCCTCGAAGAACACCCGCAGCCCCTCTTCCCAGCGATATCGGCGGGTGGCGTTGATGGGGGCATGTCCGGGCATGCGCAACTGTCCGGTTTCGCTGTAATCCAGCCCTCCGCCGGACGGCTGCCAGCGCGCCTCGCCCTCAAACGCGGCGACCGGGCCGTCTTCGTGGATGATCCTGCGGCTCAGCGTCCAGGTGCCTTCGAAGTCGGCCAGGCACCGTCCGGAGGTCAGGGGCTCGGATGTCACGGGTCTGTCCCTTCGCGCGGGCGGCGGCGTCCGTGACGGCAAAAGCATCCGATCCGGGGCTGCCGCCTTGTGATGCCGCGCGCGTCAGTCTATGTGCCGCCCCAAAGCTTGAACAGATCGAAAAAGGGCCGCGCCGATGATCCCCCGCTATTCCCGTCCCGAGATGGTCGCCATCTGGTCGCCCGAGACCAAGTTCCGCATCTGGTACGAGATCGAGGCCCATGCCTGCGACGCGATGGCCGAGCTGGGCGTGATCCCGAAGGCGAATGCCGAGGCCGTCTGGAAGGCAAAGGACGTGGCCTTCGACGTCGCCCGCATAGACGAGATCGAGGCCGTCACCAAGCATGACGTGATCGCCTTCCTGACCCACCTAGCCGAGATCGTGGGCGCGGACGAGGCGCGCTTCGTCCACCAGGGCATGACGTCTTCGGACGTGCTCGACACCTGCTTCAACATCCAGCTGACCCGCGCCGCCGATATCCTGATCGCGGACATGGAAGGGCTGCTGGCCGCGCTGAAGCGGCGCGCGATGGAACACAGGATGACCATCCGCATCGGGCGCAGCCACGGCATCCATGCCGAACCCACGACCATGGGACTGACCTTCGCGCGCTTCTATGCCGAGATGGACCGCAACCTCACCCGTCTGAAGACCGCGCGCGCCGAGATCGCCACCGGTGCCATTTCCGGCGCTGTCGGCACCTTCGCCAACATCGATCCGCGCGTCGAGGAACACGTCTGCAAGATGCTGGGCCTGACGCCCGAGCCGATCAGCACCCAGGTCATCCCCCGCGACCGTCACGCCGCCTTCTTCGCCACGCTGGGCGTGGTGGCCAGTTCCGTCGAGAACGTCGCGACGGAAATCCGCCACATGCAGCGCACCGAAGTGCTGGAAGCGGAAGAATTCTTCTCGAAGGGCCAGAAGGGGTCGAGCGCGATGCCGCACAAGCGCAACCCGGTCCTGACGGAGAACCTCACCGGCCTTGCGCGCCTCGTGCGCGGCATGGTGATCCCGGCGCTGGAAAACGTGGCGCTCTGGCACGAACGGGACATCTCGCATTCCTCGGTCGAGCGCAACATCGGTCCGGACGCCACCGTGACGCTGGATTTCGCGCTGGCGCGCCTGACCGGCGTGGTCGACAAGCTGGTGGTCTATCCCGACAACATGATCGCCAACATGAACAAGTTCCGCGGCCTGGTGATGAGCCAGCGCGTCCTGCTGGCGCTGACCCAGGCCGGCGTCAGCCGCGAGGGTGCCTATGCGCTGGTCCAGCGCAACGCGATGAAGGTCTGGGAACAGGGCCGCGACTTCAAGGAGGAACTTCTGGCCGATCCCGAGGTGACCGCCGTCCTCAGCCCCGCCGAGATCGAGGAGAAATTCGATCTGGGCTATCACACCAAGCACGTGGACACGATTTTCGCCCGCGTTTTCGGCAGCTGATCGGCGCGAATTCGCCTATGCTCAAGGTTGTGCTTGGAAAAGACGGGTTTTGATGTAACCTTTCTTCATCTCACTCGGAGGCCTCTGCCATGACGAAGATCGTATTCACCGCCCTGGCTCTGACCGTTCTGCCCGTGATGTCCTTTGCGATGTGCTCCGACAAGTCGCATCAGGCCATGTCGTGCTCGGAAGGCATGGTCTGGGACGCTGCGCAACAGGCTTGTGTCGCTCAGATCTCCAGCTGAGCCGACGCGGACTTCACGTTCAGGTCAAGGCGATCCATATCGGGTCGCCTTGTTCCTTTTCGGGCCTATGTTTCGTCCAAATCCGCAACCCAAAAGGGATATTCCGCATGCGTCTCGCTGTCGTTCTTCTTTCGGTTCTGCCCGGTCTGGCCTTCGCCGCGGGCAGCGATGATCCGGTCGCAACACCCAAACCCACGAAGACGACGCAGGAGTGCACCGGGGTCCAGGTCTGGGACGAAGCCACCCAGAAATGCGTCGACCCCAAGAACGGAGCCCTGTCGCCGGACGTTCTGAAGGACGCGGTCCGCGAACTGGCCTATGCGGGGCGATTCGAAGACGCCCAGGGCGTGCTGCGCGCGATCCCCGACCAGCAGGACGACTATGTCCTGACCTATTGGGGGTTCACCCACCGCAAGCTGGGTGATGCTGCGCTGGCGATGGAGTTCTACAAGCAGGCCCTGGACCGCAACCCCGACAACCTTCTGGCGCGCTCCTACATGGGGCAGGCCCATGTCGAAGCCGGGCGCATGATGGCCGCCCGGACCCAGCTGCGCGAGATCCGCGCCCGCGGCGGCGCCGGGCTCTGGCCCGAAATCTCGCTTGCGCAGGCGATCGAGACGGGCGCTACCTACAATTACTGATTGAGGCTTTCTTTACCGCCTTCCGCTTAGGGTCGGGGACCGAAGTTCCCCGCAACCCCGTGTTCTGGTGCCCATGACGCTTCCCACCCGATCGAACCCGCTTCCGGCCCTCTCCGGCCCCGGCGACATGTCCCCTGCCCTTCGGCGCCCGCAGCCGCTCGGCCGTCGCGCCAAGGCGGCGGTGATCGTGCGCCTGCTGCTGTCGGAAGGCGCCGATATCCCGATCGAGGACCTGCCCGAGGATCTGCAGGCGGCGCTGACGGCGCAGATGGGACGCATGGGGCTGGTCGATCGCGACACGCTGCAACAGGTGGTGGCGGAATTCGCCGATGAACTGGACGCCGTCGGGCTGTCCTTCCCCCGCGGTCTGGCCGGCGCGCTGAGCATCCTGGACGGCCGCATCAGCGCCCAGACCGCCGCCCGCCTCCGGCGGGAGGCCGGCGTGCGCCAGGCGGGCGATCCCTGGATCCGCATCCGCGACGCGTCCGTCGAAGACCTCGCCCGGCTGGCACAGTCGGAAAGCATCGAGATTGCCGCGGTCATGCTGTCCAAGCTGGAAACCGGCAAGGCCGCGGAACTCCTGGGCAAGATCCCCGGCCCGCTGGCCAGGCGCATCACCTACGCGGTCTCGCTGACCGGCAACGTGGCGCCCGACGCGGTCGACCGGATCGGGCTGTCGCTGGCTGCGCGGCTGGACGCCAAGCCGCCCCGCGCCTTCGAGGCGGACCCGTCCGAACGCGTGGGCGAGATCCTGAACTTCTCGGCCGCGCTCACCCGGGACGACGTGCTGACCGGCCTCGACGAGACCGATGCCGACTTTGCCGGGGAAGTGCGCAAGTCGCTCTTCACCTTCGCGCATATCCCCACCCGTGTCGCCGCGCGCGACCTGCCGCGCGTCCTGCGCGAGGTGCAGCAACCCGTCCTGGTGACCGCCTTGGCCCATGCGAAGACCAGCCCCGAAACCGCGCCGACGGTCGATTTCGTCCTGGCCAGCATCTCGTCCCGCCTGTCCGACAACCTGCGCGAGGAGATCGGCGACAGGGGCAAGGTCAGGCCCGCCGACGGGGAGGAGGCGCTGATCCAGATCGTCGCCGCCGTCCGCCGCCTGGAACAGGCGGGCGAGATCCGGCTGATCCGCCCCGAAGATGTGGCCGAGGACGGCTGACCCTTAACAGGTTATGGACAAATCCGTGCCGATGCGCGACTGAAGGGGAATGATCCCGGATCCCGGCACCCCCTGAAGATGGCCGTGCGCCTCCAGACAGCGGCCGCCTCGCAGGCGCGCGCCATCCTGCTGATGCTGGGTGCGATCCTGCTGTTTTCGCTGATGGACGCGACGGTCAAGGCGCTGGCGCCGCGAATAGGCATCATGCCGACGCTCTGGGCGCGCTACGCGGGCCAGATGCTGATCGTGCTGATCATCGTGTCGCCGCGCCTCACGACCGTGGTGCGCACCGCGATGCCCGGGATGCAGTTGCTGCGCTCGCTCCTGCTGCTCTGCGCGACCGGCTGCTTCTTCACCGGCATCAGCCTGATCGCGCTGACCGATGCCGCGGCCCTGATGGCGACGAACCCGGTCTTCATCACGCTGGGCGCCGCGCTGTTCCTGGGCGAACGGATCGGCCTGCGCCGCGCGGGGGGCATCCTCGCGGCCCTTGTCGGCGCGATGATCGTGATCCGCCCCGGCAGCGACATCTTCACGCCCGCGGCCCTGTTCCCGCTGGCCGCGGCGATCTCGTATTCGGGCTATGCCCTGCTGACCCGGCGCGTCGGCCACAGCGAGGATGTCTGGACCTCGCTGTTCTACACCGCGCTTGTGGGCACGGTCCTGCTGACGGCGGCCGTTCCGTTCTTCTGGGTGCCCATGCAGGCCATCGACTGGCTGCTGATCGTGGCGGTCGCAGGCCTCGCGACCAGCGGCCAGTTGCTGCTGATCCGCGCCCTCTCGCAGGGCGAGGCGGCGATGCTCGCGCCCTATTCCTATGTCGGGCTGATCCTGGCCACTGCCTGGGGGATCCTGTTCTTCGCCGAATGGCCCGACCTGTGGTCGATCGTGGGGATGCTTGTGATCGCGGGGGCCGGGCTCTATGTCTGGCACCGAGAAACCGCATCCGGCACCTGA
>SBFT01000242.1 GCA_006227805.1 Paracoccaceae bacterium | reverse complement strand
GGCGCGATCGACGTCACCCTGATCGAGCCCTCGAAGACCTATCACACCTGCTTCTTCTCGAACCTCTACCTGGGCGGGTTCAAGCCCTTCGACGAACTGGGCCACGGCTATGACAAGCTGGCCTCGGACTACGGCATCAACGTCGTGCATGACATGGCCTCCGGGGTGGACCGCGCGGCGAAGACCGTGGCCCTGGCAGGCGGCGGGTCGGTGCCCTATGACAAGCTGATCATCAGCCCCGGCATCGACTTCGTGGAGGGCTCGGTTCCGGGCTGGAGCCTCGAGGCGCAGGAGATCATGCCCCATGCCTACAAGGGCGGCACCCAGGTCGAGCTTCTGAAGGCGCAGGTCATGGCGATGCCGCAGGGCGGCGTCTTCGCGATGGTGGCGCCCCCCAACCCCTATCGCTGCCCCCCGGGGCCCTACGAGCGGATCTCGATGGTCGCGCACCTGCTCAGGGCGAACAATCCCACCGCCAAGATCCTGCTGGTCGACCCGAAGGACAAGTATTCCAAGCAGGCCCTGTTCGAGGAAGGCTGGGACAAGCATTATCCCGGCATGATCGAACGGATCGGTCCCGATTTCGGCGCCTCGAACGTCAGCGTGGACACCGCCGCCATGACCGTGAACATCGACGGCACGGTCGAGAAGGTGGATGTCTGCAACGTGATCCCGGCGCAGAAGGCGGGTCTGATCGCCGATCTGGCGGGCGTGACGGAAGGCGGCTGGGCGCCGGTCAATCCGGCGGACATGTCCTCGAGGATCGATCCCGACATTTCCGTGCTGGGCGATGCCAGCAATCAGGGCGACATGCCGAAATCGGGCTTCTCGGCCAACAGCCAGGCCAAGGTCTGCGCCAATGCGGTGCGGGGTGCGCTGACCGGGTCCAAGGTGTTCCCGGCCAAGTATTCCAACACCTGCTGGTCGCTGATCGACACCGATGACGGCGTGAAGGTGGGCGCCGCCTACGAGCCGACCGCCGAGAAGATCGCCAGCGTCTCCAGCTTCGTCAGCCAGACCGGCGAGGATGCGGCGCTGCGCAAGGCCACCTACGAGGAATCGCTGGGCTGGTATGCGGGGATCACGGCCGACATGTTCGGCTGACGCGACCTGGGCGCGGGCGTCTTGTCCTGGATCAAGGCGCCCGCCCCGACCCTGCGCGATACTAAGCGCAGGAGGACAGACCCATGAAAAAGCTCATTGCTTCATCCGCCCTGGTCATCGCCTGCGCGGTTCCCGCGCTGGCCGCCGACGGTGTCGTCGCGGTTCCCTTCCAGGGCACGTTCGAGGACGCCAGCTTCGCCGTCGAGACCGCCATCGTCGGACAGGGCCTGGTGATCGACCATGTCAGCCACGTGGGCGACATGCTGGCGCGCACCGGCGCGGATGTCGGCAGCGATGTCGAGGTGTTCAAGGCGGCGGATGTCTTCACCTTCTGCTCGGCCAAGGTCTCGCGCGAGGTGATGGAGGCCGACCCGATGAACATCGGCTTCTGCCCCTACGGCATCTTCGTCGCGGAAACCGCCGAGGGCGTGATGATCGGCTACCGGGAATATCCCGCCGGTCCCATGGACAAGGTCGAGGCCCTGCTGGACGGGATCATCCGCGAGGCTGTGGGCGACTAGCTTGATCCAGCGCAAGGCCGGACAGCCCGCGCGGTGATAGCGACAGGCCATGTTTGAAACCCTGATCGAGATGCTGGGCGACGACGGCACGCTGGGTGCTGCGGGACTGGCCGTGGGACTGATCTTCGGGATCATGGCCCAGCGGTCGCGGTTCTGCCTGCGCGCCGCCACCGTCGAGGTGGCCGAAGGTCAACTTGGCCCGCGTCTGGCGGTCTGGCTGATCGCCTTTTCAGCGGCGCTCGTCTCGGTGCAGGGGGCGGTGGCGCTCGGCTATCTCGATCTGGGCGCGGCGCGGGTTCTGTCGGCCACGGGCAGCGTCTCGGGGGCGGTGATCGGCGGGCTGATGTTCGGCGTCGGCATGGTGCTGGCGCGGGGCTGCGCCTCGCGGCTTCTGGTGCTGGCCTCCTCGGGCAACCTGCGGGCGCTGATCTCGGGGCTTGTGGTGACGCTGGTGGCGCAGGCCGCCTATCGCGGCGCGCTCAGCCCCTGGCGCGAAGGCATCGCCGGGCTCTGGACCGTGCCGGGGGGCGAGGGGCGCGACCTCGGTGCCATGCTCGGCCTGTCGCCCATGGGCGTCGCCGTCCTCGGGCTTGCCGCCCTCGCGGGGGCGTTCGTCTTCTCCCGATCGCGCGCCGTGCCATGGACGCAGGCGCTGACAGCCGCGGGCGTGGGCCTTGCGATCATGCTGGGCTGGCTGGCGACCTACCTGATTTCCCAGGCCTCGTTCGAGGTCGTTCCGCTGTCGTCGATCACCTTCACCGGTCCCGCCACCGACACGCTGATGGCGCTGGTGGACGAACCCAGCCTGCCGCTCTCGTTCGGCATCGGCCTTGTCCCGGGCGTGGCGCTGGGCGCGGGCCTCTCGGCGGCGCTGGCGGGGGAATGGAAACTGGAACGCTTCGGTGCCGACACGCCGATGGAGCGGTACCTGGTCGGTGCCGTCCTGATGGGCTTCGGCGCCATGCTGGCGGGCGGCTGCGCGGTGGGCGCCGGGCTGTCGGGCGGATCGGCCCTGTCGGTCACGGCCTGGCTGGCGGCCTTCTGCATGTGGCTCGGCGCGATGGCGACCCAGCGCATGATGATGCGCAGGGGCCGCCTTCAGGCCGCCTGAGCACTCCGAAGCCGCATGTCCGGACGCGAAACCGGCCTCCGCTTGCGCTGGAGATGCGTCATTCCCACTCCATCTCCTCGAAGACGCGGCCCGCGTTCCGGGTCGCCAGTTCCTCGAAGGTGTCGAGGTTCCGGTAGGGCGTCTGGTCGACGTAATAGGCCCCCGCCAGGTCGCCGCCGCCGTCGATATGCTCGCGGATGCGTTCGCGCAGGTAGACCAGGTAATCGCGGGTATAGCGCCGCACCTGCGCCATGTTCGTCGGATGGCCGTGACCGGGGATCACGTAGGTCGCGCCAAGGGGTTCGAACTTCGTGTCCCAGGTCTCGATCCAGTCCGCCGTGATCGTGTCCTGGAACAGGGGCAGCATCCGTTCGTGGAACGCCATGTCGCCCGCGATCACCAGGTCCTGCCTGGGCAGCCAGATCGAGATGTCGCCGGGGCTGTGCGCGGGCCCGAGGTAAAGCGCCTCGATCCGGAAGTCGCCCAGCTCGACCACGTATTCGTCGCTGAAGGTCTCGGTCGGGGGCGTCAGCACGGTGCCTTCCGCCTTGTCCCGATTGTAACCCTTCATCCCTTCCAGGATCATGCCGCCGTTATGCATGAACTCGGCCGCCGCGTCCTCGTGCGCGATGACCGGCACGCCCTGTTCGGTCCAGTAGCCGTTGCCCAGCATCGCGTGGCCCTGGCCGTTCTCGTTGAAGACCATGACCACGGGTTCGTCGGTCACGGCCCTGATCTCGTCATGGAGCGCCTTGGCCAGCACGTAGGCCGCCCCGCCATTGACGACGACGACGCCTTCGCCGGTGACGATGAAGGACAGGTTGTTGTTGTGGCCCGTGTTCTCGTAGGTGGGCGGTGCAGTCGCGCCGATCGCGGACCAGACGCCGGGGATCACCTCGACCGGCTTGGAATAGAGCGCCGAGCCCGGATACTGGTCGGCGATATCCTCCGAGGCCAGAACCGGCAGCGCGGTCCAAAGGAGGGCCGTTGTCGCCAGAAGCATGTGCCGGGTCATTGCGCGTCCCCCACGAAGCGGAAGGCGTCGCCGTCGCGTTCGGCGCGGCCCATGCCGCCGCCGGGCAGGTGGAAGCCCACCAGCGCCATCTGTTCCGAGGCGATCCGGTCCAGAAGCCGCAGCCGCGTCGCCACCGCCAGATCCTCGTCCTGGTCCGACCCGCTGCGCCAGCCGGGCTTGCGGAAGGCGACGTGGTGGTTGCCGATGGCGTCGCCCACGATCAGCGCCGACCGGCCGCCGGGGCGCAACTCGAAGGCCATGTGGCCGGGCGTGTGGCCGTAACTCGCCATCGCGGCGATCCCGGGCAGGATCTCCTGTCCGTCATCGAAGAACTCGACACGGTCCTCGATGGCCTCCATCCGCCGTTTCGCCCCCACAGCGAAGGCGGCGCGCGCCTCGCCGATGCTGTTCACCGTCTCGGGGTCCCACCAGTAATCCCACTCGGCGCGGCCCATCATGTAGGTCGCGTCAGGGAAGAGCGGTTCGTCGAAATCGTCCAGCAGACCCCAGATGTGATCGGGATGGGCATGGGTGAAGACGACATGGGTGATGTCCTCGGGCGACAGTCCCGCGGCATCGAGGTTGTCCGTCAGCGTGCCCGCCGTCGGCATGAAATCGGGGCCCGAGCCCGCGTCGAACAGGACCGTGTTGGTGCCGTCGCGGTAGAGCGCCAGGTTGCATTCGGGCTCGAGCCGGTCGTCGGACAGGCCGAATTCGGCGATGATCGGGGCCAGTTCGTCCTTCGGCATCGGGGCGAAGATGAAATCGGCGGGCAGGACGAGGTGCCCGTCGCTGACGGTGGTCAGGCTGGCCCCGTTCCCGAGGTCCAGCATGGCCAGAGCCGGGCGCGGCAGCATCAGCCCCGCCGCACCGGCGCCCGCAATCGTCAGAAAGTCACGCCTGCGCATCCGCTCCTCCTTCGGATAATGCAATTCACATGTCTGAATGTGACAGCAATCCCCGCCGGGGGCAAGCGGCTCAGATGTCGAAGCTGACCCCCTGCGCCAGCGGCAGCGCGGTGGAATAGTTCAGCGTGTTGGTCTGCCGGCGCATGTATCCCTTCCAGGCGTCCGATCCGCTTTCGCGTCCGCCGCCGGTTTCCTTCTCGCCGCCGAAGGCCCCGCCGATCTCGGCCCCCGATGGCCCGATGTTGACGTTGGCGATCCCGCAATCCGACCCCGTCGCCGAAAGGAAGGTCTCGGCCTCGCGCATGTCGAGCGTGAAGATGCAGGACGACAGGCCCTGAGGCACCGCGTTCTGCAGCGCGATGGCGGCCTCCAGCGTGTCATAGCCCATGACATAGAGGATCGGCGCGAAGGTCTCGTGGCGCACGATCTCGGACTGGTCCGGCATTTCCACGATGGCGGGTTCCACATAGGCGCCGCCGGGGACACCTTTCGTCACCCGGGCGCCGCCATGAACCTTGCCGCCCTGCGCGCGTGCCGCGTCGAGCGCCGCCTGCATCGCATCCGCCGCCCGGGCGTCGATCAGCGGACCGACCAGCGTGCCCCTGGCGCGCGGGTCCCCGATGGGCAGGCTGGCATAGGCCTTGGCCAGTTGCGCGACCAGCTGGTCCTTGACCGAATGATGCACGATCAGCCGCCGGAGCGAGGTGCAGCGCTGCCCGGCCGTGCCCACGGCCGAGAACACGATCGCCCGCACCGCCATGTCGAGATCGGCGCTGGGCGCCACGATCATCGCGTTGTTGCCGCCCAGTTCCAGGATCGCGCGCCCGAAGCGTTCGGCGACCTTGGGGCCCACGATCCGGCCCATTCGCGTCGAACCCGTCGCCGACACGATCGGCACATCGGGCGACGTCACCAGCGCCTCGCCCACATCCGCGCCGCCGATGACCAGCTGCACCAGCCCCTCGGGCGCGTCCGCGCCGAAGCGCCCGATCGCACGCTCGAGGATCTTCATGCAGGCCATCGCGGTCAGCGGCGTCTTGTCCGAAGGCTTCCAGATCACCGGATCGCCGCAGACCAGCGCCAGGGCCGCGTTCCACGACCAGACCGCCACGGGGAAGTTGAAGGCGGTGATGATGCCGACCACGCCGAGCGGGTGCCACTGCTCGTACATGCGGTGGTGGGCCCGCTCGGAGTGCATGGTCAGCCCATAGAGCATGCGCGACTGGCCGACCGCGAAGTCGGCGA
>SBFT01000221.1 GCA_006227805.1 Paracoccaceae bacterium | reverse complement strand
AGCGAACCGGTGTCGCCCATGAAGACGGCGGCAGGCGGCGCGTTGTACCACAGAAAGCCCAGCCCGCCGCCGAAGAGGGCGGCGGTGAAGACCAGGATCTCGCCCGTGCCGGGGACGTAATGGACGTCGAGATATTCGGTGAAGTCGACGCGGCCCACCGCATAGGCGATGATGCCCAGCGTGCCGGCCGCGATCATCACGGGCATGATCGCCAGGCCATCCAGGCCGTCGGTCAGGTTCACGGCGTTGGCGCTGCCGACGATGACGACGACGGCGAAGGGCACGAAGAGGATGCCCAGATAGATCAGGGTGTCCTTGAAGACCGGAAGCGCCAGCTGGTTGGTCAGCGCCTCGGGATGCATCGTGGCGGCCCAGTAACCCGCGATCCCCGCGATCAGGATACCGAGCGCCAGCCGCAGCTTGCCCGGCACGCCCTTGACGTTCTGTTTCGAGACCTTGGCGTAGTCATCGGCGAACCCGATCAGCGCGAAGGAGAGCGTCACGAACAGGATCAGCCAGATGAAGCCGTTGTCGAGCCGCGCCCAGAGCAGCGTCGACGTCGCCAGCGCCCCCACGATCAGGAGGCCGCCCATCGTGGGCGTGCCCGCCTTGGTGAAATGGCCCTCGGGCCCGTCGCTGCGGATCGGCTGGCCCTTGCCCTGGCGGCGGCGCAGCACGTCGATCAGCGGGCGCCCGAAGAGGAACCCGAAGATCAGCGCGGTCATGAAGGCCCCGCCCGCGCGGAAGGTGATGTAGCGGAAGAGGTTGAAGAAGTCCCCCCCGTCCGACAGCGCGGTCAACCAGTAGAGCATGGGGGTCGGCCCTTCATTCGTCGTCTTCCGCGCCGCCATGGCCCATTTTGCGGATCGCGTCAACGACCACCGCAAGACCCATGGACAGCGAGGCCTTGACCAGCACGACATCGCCGGAATCGAGCTTGCGCGCGAGGCTGCCCGCCATCTCGGCGGCGGTCTCGGTCCTGAGGCCGCGCCTGGGCTCGGGCAGGGCCTCCCACAGGCGCGCCATCAGGGGGCCCACGCAGTGGACCACGTCGATCCGGGCCATCGCGGGCAGATCGGCCAGCGCCTCGTGCAGCGCGCCCTCGGTGGGGCCCAGTTCGCGCATGTCGCCGATGACGGCGATCCGGCGGCCCCGGCTGACGCGTCCGGTATTGTCGCGCGGCCGGGTCGCGGCCAGCACGTCCAGGGCCGCCTGCATCGAGGTGGGATTGGCGTTGTAGCTATCGTCGATCAGTTCCAGCGTCAGGTCGCGATCGACCCGGTCGAGGCGGATCGTCTCGCGCACGCCGCGGCCGTGATAGGGGCTCCAGCGGCCGAGCGACTGCGCGGCCAGCGCCAGGTCGGCGCCCAGCGCCTGCGCCGCGCCCAGCGCCGCCAGCGCGTTCATCGCGAAATGCGCGCCCAGCGTCGCGATCTTGAAGACGACCGGGACGCCCAGCGCGCTTGCCTGCACCACCGTGACGTCTTCGCGCAGGCCGACATCGGTCAGGACGTAATCCCGGGCCGTCCGCCCGAACCCGAGGGCACGGCAGCCCACTTCGTCGGCCTTGGCGCGCAGGATCGGGGCCTGGTCCACATCGGTGTTCAGGATCGCGACGCCGCCCGGTTCCAGACCGTCGAGGATCGAGGCCTTCTCGACCGCGATGCCGTCGATGTTCTCGAACGCCTCGAGATGCGCCGCCGCGATGGTAGTGATCAGCGCCACATGCGGCCGGGCCTGCCGCGACAGGGGCGCGATCTCGCCCGGATGGTTCATGCCGATCTCGATCACGGCGTATTCGGTATCGGCGGGCATCCGCGCCAGGGTCAGGGGGACGCCCCACTGGTTGTTGTAGGAGGCGACGCTGGCATGGGTGCGGCCCTGGTCGGCCAGGATCCGCGCCAGCATCTCCTTGGTCGAGGTCTTGCCGACGCTGCCGGTGATCGCCACGACGCGCGCCGCCGTGCGCGCGCGCGCGGCGCGGCCCAGGTCTTCCAGCGCCTTCTGCACATCCTCGACGATCAGCAGCGGGGCTTCGGTGTCCACGTCTTCGGGGATATAGGCCACCATCGCCGCGGCAGCCCCCCGCGCGAAGGCCTGCGAGACGAAATCATGGCCGTCGCGGGCGGCGGTCAGCGCCACGAAGAGATCGCCGCGTTCCAGCGTGCGGGTGTCGATCGAGACGCCCGTCGCGGCCCAGTCGCCCGTCGCCTTGCCACCGGTCGCGGCGGCGGCTTCCTCGGCTGTCCAGAGTGTCATGCCCTGCCTCCTTCCAAGGCCGCCACCGCGACCGAGGCCTGTTCGACATCATCGAAGGGCAGGACGTCGTCACCCACGATCTGCCCGGTCTCATGGCCCTTGCCCGCGATCAGGAGCGCGTCGCCCGGACCCAGGACATCGACGCCGCGCAGGATCGCCTCGGCCCGGTCGGCCACCTCGACCGCGTCCGGCGCACCCGCCAGCACCGCGGCGCGGATGGCGGCGGGGTCCTCGCTGCGCGGGTTGTCGTCGGTCACGAAGACGAGGTCGGCGTTCTCGTGCGCGGCCTGCCCCATCAGGGGGCGCTTGGTGCGGTCGCGGTCGCCGCCCGCGCCGATGATCGCCACAAGGCGCCCGATCACATGCGGGCGCAGGGCCTTCAGCGCGGTCGCCACGGCGTCGGGCGTATGGGCGTAATCGACATAGACCGCCGCCCCGTTGGCCCGCGTCGCGGCCAGCTGCATCCGCCCGCGCACGGTGCCCAGATGCGGCAGCGTGTCGAAGACCGCCGCCGGATCGTCTCCGGCCGCGATGCACAGACCGCAGGCCAGCAGCACGTTTTCGGCCTGGAACCCGCCGATCAGGTTCAGCCGCCGGACCTGGGGCACGCCCTGCCAGGCGAAGCGCAGGTCCTGTCCGGTGCTGTCGAAGCGCTGGGTCAGGAGGTTCAGATCACCCATGCCGCGGCCGACGCCGATCACCTGCTGGCCGCGCGCAGTGGCGATGGCGCGCATGTCGACGCCGCGCGGGTCCTCGAGGTTGATGACCGCGATGCCGTCGGGCGGCAGGACGCGGGCGAAGAGACCGGCCTTGGCGGCGCAGTAATCCTCGAAGGTGGGGTGATAGTCGAGGTGATCCTGGGTCAGGTTCGAAAACGCCGCCGCGCGCAGCTGCACCGCGTCGAGGCGGCGCTGTTCCAGGCCATGGCTCGATGCCTCCATCGCGGCATGGGTGACGCCGGCCCGCGCGGCCTCGGCCAGCACGCGGTGGAGCGTGATCGGCTCGGGCGTGGTATGGGCGAGCGGCGTCGTCCAGGCGCCTTCGACGCCGGTCGTGCCCACGTTCACGGCCTTGTGGCCCAGTTCGGTCCAGATCTGGCGCACGAAGCTGGCGACGGATGTCTTGCCGTTGGTGCCCGTCACCGCGACCATGACGCCGGGCTGTGCGCCGAACCAGAGCGCGGCCGCGAAGGCCAGCGCCTGGCGCGGATCCTCGACCACCACCAGCGCCGCGCCGGAGGCGGCGAGTTCGGCCTGCGCAAGCGCCGCGCCCGCGGCGTCGGTCAGCACCGCCGCCGCGCCCTGGCGCAGGGCGAACCGGATGAATTCGCCGCCATGCACCCTGGTGCCGGGAAGCGCCGCGAAGAGAAAGCCGTCCCTGACCTGGCGGCTGTCGACGGCGAGGCCCGTGATCGCCGGATCGCGGCCCGCCTGTGCGGTCAGGCCCAACTGGCCGAGTGTCCGTGCCGCCTGAGCCATGCCCGCCTGATCCCCCGCCCGCTAGTTCGACGTCAGCGTTATACCAGCCGTGTCCGCGGGTTCAACTTGCGGCCGCAGGCCGAGGAGCGGGGCGATCCGCGCGATCATCTCGGCGGCGATGGGAACGGCGGTCCAGCCGGCGGTGCGCCGGGGCTCGGGGCCCGATGTCTCGACGGGTTCGTCCAGCGTCACGACCAGCACGTATTTGGGATCGTTCGAGGGAAAGATCGCCGCGAAGGTGGCGATCACCTTGTCCTCGTAATAGCCGCCGCCGCGCGCCTTGGGCTTGTCGGCGGTGCCGGTCTTGCCACCCACCGCATAGCCCGGAACATCGGCGAAGCTGGCGGTGCCCTTGAGCACGGCGGCGCGCAGCATGTCGCGCGCAGCGGCCGCGGCCCTCTGGGACATCACGCGCGGACCCAGCTGGGGACCGGATTGCTTGAGGATCGTCGGGCTGACGTAATGGCCGCCATTGGCGATCGCGGCATAGCCCGCCGCCAGGTGCATCGGCGTGTTCGACAGGCCGTGACCATACGAGATGGTGACGGTCGACAGATCGCCCCAGCGCTTGGGAAAGAGCGGCTGGCCACCCGCCGCCTCGACGATCTCGAAGGGGGTCGGGTCGAGCATCCCCAGATTGTCGAGGAAGGCGCGCTGGCGTTCGGCCCCGATCATCAGGGCCAGCCGCCCAGTGCCGCGGTTCGAGGAATGCACGATCACGTCCGAGACGCTGATCTTGCCGTAATTCCTGTTGCGGAACTCGCCGATCGGGAAGCGGCCGATGCGCATGGGGCCCGACGCGTCCACGATGGTGTCGGCATTCACCAGCCCCAGGTCGATCGCCTGCGCGGCGGCGAAGATCTTGAGCGTCGAACCCAGTTCATAGACGCCCTGAACCGCCCGGTTGAAGAGCGGGCTGTCGGCGGGCTCGCCCGAGGTGGGCGGGCGGGGGCGGTCGTTGGGGTCGAAGTCGGGCAGGCTGACGACCGAGATCACCTCGCCGGTATGGACATCCATCAGGATCGAGGTGGCGCCCTTGGCGTTCATCAGCTTCATGCCGCCGTAAAGCACCTGTTCGGCCGCCGCCTGGATCGTCAGGTCCAGCGACAATTCCAGCGGACGCCCGCCATTGGCGGGGTCGCGCAGGTAGGTGTCGAACTGCTTCTCGACGCCCGCGATGCCGATCACCTCGGCGGCGTTGACGCCTTCCTTGCCGAAGCCGGCGCCGCCCAGCACATGGGCGGCAAGGCGGCCGTTGGGATAGAGGCGCATCTCGCGCGGGCCGAACATCAGGCCGGGTTCGCCGATGTCGTGCACCGCCTGCTTCTGTTCGGGGCTGATCTTGCGCTTGATCCAGACGAACTTGCGCTCGCCGGTGAAATCCCGGACCAGCCTGTCATGGTCGAGATCGGGGAAGATCTCGGACAGGCGCTTCGCGGCACCCAGGGGATCGATCAGCTGGGGCGGCTGGGCATAGAGGCTGTGGGTCTCGAAATTGGTGGCCAGGATCCGGCCGTCGCGATCGACGATGTCGGCGCGCTGCGCGGCGATCGGGGCGCCGATGGCCCGGGCCACCGGCTCGACGGGTTCGGACATGGCCAGAACCCCCATCCGGCCGCCCACGACGATGAAGGCGCAGAAGAAGAACAGACCCAGCACCAGAAGGCGGCTTTCGGCGCGGGCGCGGGCGCGGTCCTGCATCTCCTCGTGACGCAGGCGGATATTCTCGCGTTCGATCGCGTCGGGGTTCTCGCCCTTGGCGCGGGCGGGCAGGATGCGGGCCAGCGGGCGCAGGGGGGTGCGGATCATGGCTCCTGCCTCCCGTCCTGGGCGAAGGCCGAAACCTCGACCGGGTCCGTGATGGGCAGAAGGAGCGGCGGCGGGAAACTGACCTCGTCCACGCGGCCGAACTGGTCGGCGCGCAGCGGCAAGAGGCCCAGACGGTCGAAGTTCAGGTCGGCCAGTTCGCGCAGCCGGTCGGGGCGGTTCAGATAGGCCCATTCGGCATTCAGCACGTTCAGACGGGCGCGCGCCTCTCCGATCTGGTATTGCAGCGACCGGCTTTCGTCCAGTACGGCCTGGGTGCGGTAATTCTCGCGGTAGGCCCAGAAGGACAGGCCGATCACGGCGGCGGCGGTCAGGATATAGAGCAGCGTCTTCATCTGGTGCG
>SBFT01000122.1 GCA_006227805.1 Paracoccaceae bacterium | reverse complement strand
GCAGGCCCTGCGCCGCGCCCGCCGCGGCCAGAGTCTCGATCAGGTGAAAGACATAGGCCGGCCCCGACCCGCTGACCCCGGTGACCGCGTCCATCTGCGCCTCGTCCGTCAGCCGGACGGTCTGGCCCACCGCCCCCAGCAGGGTTTCGGCCAGGGCCATGTGGCGGTCGGTCGTGCGCGCATTGCCGATCAGCGCCGTGATCCCGCGTCCGATCGCGGCGGGTGTGTTGGGCATGGCGCGGATGATCGGGGTGTCGGCGCCCAGAACGCGCTCGAAATGGGCGATCGGGGTTCCCGCGGCGACCGAGAGAAACAGCGTCGCGCCATTGCCCAACACCACCATCGACGGCAGGGCCGCCCCCATCATCTGGGGCTTCACGGCCACCAGCGCGATGGCGGGATCGGCGGGCAGGTCGGCGTTGATGTGCACGCCGGTGCCCTTCAGCCAGTCCGAAGGCGCGGGCTCCAGCACCCAGACGGATGATGCTGGCAGGCCGCCCTTCAGCCAACCCGCCAGCATGGCCGAGCCCATCTTGCCGCATCCCAGAAGCACGAGCCCCCGGCGGGCGACATCATCCAAGGTCATGAAAAGGCCCCTCCCCCGCGTGTCAGATCAGGGCCTTGTGTTTACGCGCGTCCGTAGGCCTCGGCAATGGCGGCCTGCATGGCCTGGGCCGGGGTCTTGTCGCCCCAGATCAACAGCTGCATCGCCGGGTAATAGCGTTCGGCCGACATGACGGCGGCGCCGATCATCGTGTCGATCTGTTCGGGCGTGGCCATCTGGCCACCGGCCAGAACCAGCCCGTAGCGATAGACCATCAGCTTGGGTTCGGCCCAGTAGGTGAAGGCGCCCGCCCAGCACTGGTCGTTGATCTGGTTGATCAGTTCATAGAGTGCCGGCATCTTTTCGGCGGGCGGGTCCATCTCGAAGGTGCAGACCATCCGCAGCGTTTCGTCGAAACCGGACCAGGCCAGCGTCAGCGAATAGGTGCGCCACTGGCCTTCCACGGCCATCGCGATCTGGTCGTCCCCCAACCGGTCGAAATCCCATTCGTGGTGTTCGGCCAGATGTTCGACGATGTCGATCGGATGAATGTCTTCTTCCAGATAGGGTTCGGAAATGGCCATGATGCACCTCACTGCTTTCTAGCGGTTGGGGGCTGGCAGCGCCCCAAGGCTTAGGTGACTGCTCTACAAACCGGGGCGATCCCCCGTGCCTGTACCAAATATGGTGCTTTGGGCGGTTGATGCTGGCAACCCCCTATTTTGGGGCAGCCCGCAATAAGTTGTGGACAGCCGGAGACACACGCCGAAATATCGCGCAGGTTTCGGAATTTGGTTTGATCGGCGGCCCCGCCTTGGGCATACTTCGCCGCACGCCCAGAGACGGGTTCGGACGCGCCGTCCCGTCAGGGCGGCAACCACAGGTTCTCGCGGCGGTCCGGTCTCAGCCCTTCTTGGGCGCGGCCTTGGGCTTGGGCCGGGGCGCGGCGCGGGGTTTCGGAACGGGCTTCGACTTGACCGCCGGACGCGCCGGGGTCGCTTCTTCCAGCGCCTGCAGTCGCGCGGCCAGCGCCGCATTCTCCTCGCGCGCCTTCTGGGCCATGGCGCGGACGGCCTCGAATTCCTCGCGCGTGACGAAATCGCGGTCGGCCAGCCAGCGGTCGATCAGGCCTTTCATCGCCGTCTCGGCCTCTTCCCGCGCGCCCTGGGCCACGCCCATGGCATTCGTCATCAGTTGCGAGATGTCGTCGAGGATCTTGTTGCGGGTCTGCATGGTGTCGCCTCCTTCCGCGATGCCCTCTATATGGGCGGTGTCCCCGGTCAGGGCAAGCCCGACGCGCCGCCCATCCAGCCGGTTGACTTCGCCGTCCGCAGGTGCTGAGTGACGGCCATGCACGCCGCCCTGTCCTTTCCCGATATCGGCCCGAACCTGGTGTCCTTCACGCTGTTCGGCGTGGACATCGCGCTGCGCTGGTATGCGCTGGCCTATATCGTGGGGATCCTTCTGGGCTGGCGTCTGGGCCTTGTCGCCGTGACGCGGGCGCATCTGTGGCCGCAGGGCCAGGCGCCGATGACGCGGGCGCAGGTGGACGACTACATCACCTGGGCGATCCTGGGGATCATCCTGGGCGGGCGGCTGGGGTTCGTCCTGTTCTACCAGCCCGGCTATTACCTGGCCAATCCCGGCCAGATCCTGGCGGTCTGGCAGGGGGGCATGTCCTTCCATGGCGGGCTTCTGGGGGTGGTGATCGCCAGCTGGATCTATGCCGCGCGCCATGGCTTGCCCAGGCGGAGCCTTGCGGACCTGATCGCGCTCTGCGTGCCGGCGGGTCTGCTGTTGGGGCGCGTTGCGAACTTCATCAACGCCGAGCTCTGGGGCCGCCCGACCGACCTGCCCTGGGGCGTGATCTTTCCGGGCGAGGCGGCGCAGGATTGTCCGGGCGTCGTGGGGCTCTGCGCGCGCCATCCCTCGCAGCTCTACGAAGGGGTGCTGGAGGGCCTGGTCCTGGGCCTTCTGCTGATCTGGATGGCCTGGCGGCGCGGCGCCCTTCGGCGTCCCGGCCTGATCGCCGGCACCTTCTTCGCGGGCTATGGCCTGGCCCGCTTCGCGGTCGAGTTCGTGCGCCAGCCGGATGAGCAATTCATCAGCCCCGGCAACCCCTTGGGGCTGGCGCTTCATGTGGATGGTTTCGGTCTGACGATGGGGCAGCTTCTGTCGCTGCCGATGCTGGCGCTGGGTCTCTGGCTGATCCTGTCGGCAACGGCGCAGGGCCGTCGCACGCGGACATGAGCCTGATCGACATCCTCTCCCGCCGGATCGCGGCGCAGGGGCCGATCAGCGTCGCCGACTACATGGCCGAGTGCCTGCTGCACCCCGAATTCGGCTTTTACACCACGCAGCCCGCGCTAGGGGCGGAGGGCGCCTTCGTGACCGCGCCCGAGATCAGCCAGATGTTCGGCGAACTGATCGGGCTGTGCCTGGCGCAGGCCTGGCTGGACCAGGGCGCGCCCGCGCCCTTCACCCTGGCCGAGGCCGGGCCGGGTCGCGGCACGCTGATGGCGGACGCGCTGCGGGCGGCGCGCGCCGTGCCGGGCTTTCTCGACGCCGCCCGCCTGGTGCTGATCGAGGCCTCGCCCCGGATGCGCGGCCTTCAGGCGCAGACCCTTGCCGCCCATGACCCGGCCTGGATCGATGGCGTGTACGCCCTGCCGGATGCGCCCCTGTTCCTGGTCGCCAACGAGTTCTTCGACGCCCTGCCGATCCGGCAGTTCCTGCGCGACGGCGCACTCTGGCGGGAACGGCAGGTCGGTCTGGCGGAGGGCCGGCTGACCTTCGGCCTTGGCCCCGCCCAGCCGCAACCGGCGCTGAAGGCGCGGCTCGAGGACACGAGGGACGGCGATCTGGTCGAATACTGCCCCGCCGCCGCGCCCATCCTTCAGGCCGTCGCGGCCCGGATCGCCGATCACGGCGGCGCGGCGCTGGTGATCGACTATGGCGACTGGCGGTCGCTGGGCGACACGTTGCAGGCGGTGGCGGGCCACGCCCGCGCCGATCCTCTGGCGCAACCGGGCCGGGCCGACCTGACGGCGCATGTGGATTTCGAGGCCCTGGCCCGCGCCGCCGCCCCCTGCGCGCATACCCGCCTGACGCCCCAGGGGGTCTTCCTGGAACGGCTGGGGATCACGGCGCGGGCGCGGGGACTGGCCCGCAACCTGGCCGGCGCGGCGCTGGATGCCCATGTCGCCGCACATCGCAGGTTGACGCATCCCGAAGAAATGGGAACGCTCTTCAAGGTGATGGGTGTTCATCCCCGGACAGCCCCACCGCCCCCGGGCCTTGAACCATGACGCTTGAGATCCTGACTTCGGACAGCCTGGCGCCCCTGCGGCACGGTTTCGTCACCCGGCGCGGCGGCGCGTCCAGCGGGATCTTCCACGGCCTGAACTGCGGTGCGGGCTCCAGCGATCTGAGCGAGATCGTCGCCATCAACCGCGCCCGCGTGGCCGAGGCCTTCGAGGTCGAGGCCCTGGCCGGCGTGCACCAGGTCCATTCCGCCGACGTCGCGGTGATCGACGCCCCCCCGCCCGAAAAGCCGCGCGCGGATGCGATGGTGACCGCGACGCCCGGCGTCGCGCTGTCGGTGCTGACCGCCGATTGCCAGCCGGTCCTGTTCGCCGATGCGCAGGCCCGGGTGATAGGCGCGGCCCATGCCGGGTGGCGCGGCGCGCTCGACGGGGTGCTCGAGGCGACGGTCGAGGCGATGGTGGCCCTCGGCGCCCGGCGCGAGGGCATCGTCGCGGTGATCGGCCCCACCATCAGCCAGCGCGCCTACGAGGTCGGCCCCGAATTCCTGGACGCGTTCCTGGCCGAAGACGGCGATCACGCCCGGTTCTTCGCCAATGGCCGGGGCGACCGCTATCACTTCGACCTGCCGTCCTTCGGGCTTCACCGGCTGCGCGCGGCCGGGATCGGACACGCGGAATGGACCGGGCACTGCACCTATTCCGACCCCGAGCGCTTCTTTTCCTATCGCCGCAGCGTGCACGCGGGCGAGGCCGATTACGGGCGACTGATTTCGGTCATCCGGCTCTGAGGGGCGGAACCGCGCGGCCCGAGGCGCGTCACAATCGCGGCGGCTTTCTTCTCAATTCGGCCCAAACCCGGCCTCAAAGGACGCGCATCCTCTCCGCCATGCCAGACCAGGCCGCCCCGATGCGGCCAAGCAGGAGAGACCAGAGATGAAGGTTCGCACCCGTTTCCTGAAGTCGGTCATCGCCACAGCGAAGGCCACCGAAACCCGGCTGCCCTGGGCCCGTGGCGAGGCGCGCCACGCCCTGATCCAGCGCCGTGCGCAACCCGCCGCCGCACCGGCCCGCGCCAGGCTGGCCTGAGCCACGCCCGACCCGCCCGCCCTGCTCCTGCGGGGGCGGGTCAGGGCCTGCATGTATCCAGCCCCGACCGGTTCGCCGGAGCGGGGCTTTTTGCTGCCCCGCACCCAGGCCCCGACCTGTCCCGAATCGCATTGTGGCAATTCCGTGGCATTGCCCGGCGCGCCGAAACAAAGCCCCGGGGTCCGGACGGATTGACCCGGCCAGGGTTTTCAATGTTGGGCAATTTTTGACAATGCGGCGCTGCTTTCGGTATTTTGCACATGAAGACGCAATAACCGTCTGACGTTGTCGGTGGGGGCCGACGCGGACGGGACCTGAAAAAGTAGGGCCCGACGATGAACACGCTTCCCACCCCGCCGTATCGCGGCGGCGAACTGACGTCACCTCACCCGCTGGAAGACCGCGCGCGCCCGATCCTGCGCCGCGCGAGATCGCTGTCGCTGGGCCCCAATGGCCGTATCGACGAGAAGGACTTCCTGATCCCCGTCATGCCGCTGTTCGAGGGCGCCTTCACCGCCTTCGCGCGCGGCGCGCTGGTGGATACGACGGACGGCCCCGTCGCGATCGAGGACCTGCTGCCGGGCGACCGCGTGCTGACCGTCGACGGCGACCCGATGCCGGTGCTCTGGATCGGCGCCACGACCGTGCAGGCGCGCAACATCCCCGGCCAGCCCAAGCCGCTGCCGATCTACCGGATCGCCTCCGAGGCCTTCGGCGTCGGGCGACCGATCGCGCATCTGGTCACGGGTCCTTCGGCGCGGCTGCGCCGCACGCCGGGCCACATGCGGACGCAGGCGATGAACCAGCCGGTCCTGACCCCCGTCGCCGTCTTCGAGGATGGTGTCACCATCACGCGCACGACGCCGCCCTCGGCGGTCGAGCTGTTCCATTTCTGCCTGCCGCATCACGCCGTGGTCCGCATCAGCGGGCTCGAGGCCGAGACCTATCACCCCGGCCACGGAGCCGCGGGCGAGGTGGGCCCGGCGCTGCGCAAGCTGTTCTTCGAGATGTTCCCGCATATCGAGGACGCCT
>SBFT01000037.1 GCA_006227805.1 Paracoccaceae bacterium | reverse complement strand
TGCCGGCGCTCAGATAGGCCCGGTTGGTGTTCTGACCATGCAGCACGGCGATGACGGGAAGGCCGGCGCGGAGGGACACGGGAACCACGCCGGGGGCCAGCCCCTCGGTCTGGATCAGCACGATGTCGGGGCGTCGCTCGGCGAGGAAATCCGCCACCATCCGGCCCGCCGCGCGATCGAGCGACCAGTTGGTCAGCCTGCGCAGAAGCCCCCTGGGCAATGTGGGATAACGGTATTCGCGGATCCGCTCGATCCCTTCGAAAAGATCGGCCTCGATCCGTCCGCGATGTTCGGGCGCGACCATGCGGCCGGCACCGGGTGGCGCATATCCCCGCAGGACACCGACCCGGACCCGGTGCCCCAGCCGCGCCAGAGCGATGGCGGAATCCGAAATGTAGCGCGCGGGCCAGCCGTCCGGGCGGTTCGGAAACCAGGGCGTCAGGATCAGGATGTCGAGCCTTCCGGCCTGGTCCGGGCCGGGCCCGCTCCGGGCCCGGATGCCGGCGATCGGAGACCGCCCGACCTTTGCACTGGAGTTCGCAACGCGCGCCAACGGGGGTCACCCTCGGTCAGATGCAGGATGGATCGGCCATGGCTACCGCATCCAGCGATGCGCAGACATGCCGGGCAGCAAGCGATATCGAGGGCTTGCGGTCACGGGCGAAGGGTGCCGCAATATCTAGGGAAGTTCAAGCCTCGTTCCGGGCGCGGGCAGGCCCTGGACCGGCCGCGGAGCCCATGTTTCATGGGGTTTTCCGGCACCGGACCCCCGGCAAGGTCCGTCCCTCAGCCGCGCGGTTCCCGGCCCAGGATCACGTCGAACCCCTCGCCCGTGCCGCCGACGATCGGCACGCCCGACGAGCCCATCCAGGCATGGGCCAGAAACCCGCCCGGAACGTCCCGGCGCGCGCCGATGAAGAAGTCGTGCCCCAGCCCGCGCCGGTCCAGGATGCTGCGGGCGGCAAGGCACTGGATCAGGCAATCGGTCCGCCAGGGCAGGTAGCGCGCGGCCAGCGTCAGCGCCCAGGACAACCGCATCAGCCGCGCGCGCAGTTCGGGATCGACCGGGCCCGCCTCCGGGCCGGGGCCCCGGCTGCGCGGCGGCGCCTGCAGCATCGCCAGGATGTCGCGGTCGGGCAGTCGCCCGAAATCCCACCGCGCCCGCGCCAGCGCAAGGCTGGCCGTCGCCAGTTCGGACCAATCCGCAAGGCGCAGGCGGGCCAGCTTGCGCCACAGGCCCGGCGCGGCCGTCCCCTCCCGGCTCATCGGCCCGGGCCGCGCGGGGCCCCGTGCCGGACGCAGCGCCTCATCAGGTCCTGTCCCGGAGAAGGCCGCGCGCCTGCAGATCGGCCACCAGCGCCGCGAGGTCGCGCCGTGCGGTATCGGCCTCGACGTCGTATTCGGCCAGGATGCGCGCATGGACTTCGCCAAGGCTTTCACCCGCTTCCAAGAGCCCCCAGATGAAGGCGCCGACATCCTCGAGCCCGAAGTATTCGCCCTTCTCGAGGTCCAGAACCACGAGTTCGCCCTGCACGTCGCGGGCGACGACATGGGTCGGGATCTCGAAACGGCGCTCTGCGGTCATGTCCACTCTCTTGCTTGGGCCGCCGCCGTCAGGATGGCGGCCCGCGTTTCGGCCAGGCGATCGTGATCGCGCGGAAATTCCAGCTTCATCGCGGGAATGCGCGTCAGGATCGCCGTGACCTGATAGAACTTGGCGCGGATCGCCGCCTTGTCGCCGGTATCCAGCAGGAAGATGTTCGCCATCCACGAGGTCGCGGTCAAGATGCCTCCCAGCCTTTCGGTCCGGACCCGCTTCACATGGCCATCGCCCAGAAAGAAGGCCGCCGTCAGGGGCCGGGCCTGGTTGCAATGGGGAAAGTCGCGGCCCGCCCGGATGCGGCGCTTGTCGGTATAGGAGACCGGCGGCGCCAGATCCTGCGGCGTGGCGAAGAGGCGGTTCGCGCTATCCTCCCAGAGCCGGACCGAGGGCGCGGCGGGCATCACCATCAGGTCAGCGCCCCGACGGCGCAGCACCATGCGGTCATCGCAGAGAAACCCCATGCCCGCGGTCGCGAAACTGGCCGCCAGCGTGGACTTGCCCCGCCCCGTCTGGCCGAGGAAGGCGATCGCGCCCGCCTCGGTCGCGACCGCGCTTCCGTGAAAGACCATCTCGCCCTGCGCGCTCAGCATCAGGGGCAGGACCTGGTTGTCGAAGAGGTGATCGAGCGTCCCCTCGTCGCAGCCGGGGGCGGGCGTGCAGACCGCCTGCGCACCGTCCGGGTCCACGACGAAATCCGCAAGCTCCGCGAAGCGGATCAGGATCCGGCCGTCCTGCCGGTGAAAGAAGGCCCAGTCCGTGCCATCCGCGCCGGTCCAGGTGTGGAAGGGCGCATCCGGCAGTCGGGCCTGGTCGCGGGCGGGGGTGCGGATCAGGGTCGCGCTCATCGGGTTGCCCGGTAGACGCAGGCGCGTACGAAATCGGTGATCGCATCGGGGGTGGGAAACAGCCCTGGATGATCGCGCAGCACGGCGGCCTCGATCTGCGCCAGGCTGCGCTGGCCGTCGCAATAGCCGAGCACGATCTGGCGCGCGGCGGCCGCCTGGTCCAGCACGGGCACCATGTCGGGCCGCAGGGCGGTCAGGTCCGCGCGGCGGGTCACCTGCCCCTCCCAGGTCGAATGTTTCTGCCGGTGCCCCGTGCGCAGGTGTTCGACATCCCAGACGAAAAGGTCCGCATCGGGCCGCGCGGACAGGGCAACGCGGATCTCGTCGCCCGCCGCGACGGCGATGCTGTCTTCCAGCGCGAAGAAGACCTGGCTTCGATCGATGCGGCCCGCGTCCAGCGGCGAATTGGTCATGCCGGTCGAAGGCCCGAGGCGGCAATCGAACCAGCCGCCCAGGCCATGCAGCCACCCCCTGCGCGCCGCGACCAGGGTCGCGGTCCAGGACAGGAAGCTGCGCGTCTCGGTCAGGAAGTCGATGCTGTCGATCCGAACCGGATCGCCCAGGATCATTCCGGGCTTCAGCGTGACGGCATGTTTGTGATTGACCGCGTGATCCGAAATCCAGTGCAGCGGCCCTGGCACCCGGTCGTCGCGCCAGCCATGGGACAGGTGCCGGGCCTCGTCCGACTGGACCGGCGCCAGGAACAGGTCGACCGACCGCGGCAGGATGCGCCCGCCGGGTTTCAGGAAGCGGGCGCGCGCGTCCTGGAGCAGGGCGAGGATCCCGTAGTCCAGCGCGAAGAACCCCACGTGATCGCACAGGATCAGGTCCACCGGTTCATCGAGGCTCAGGTGGCTGGCATGTCCCTGAAGGATCGTGGCGCGGTCCGACGCGCCCATCCGGGCAAAGGTCTCGGCGGCCATCAGGGTGACGTCGGTTTCGTCTATCGCGGTGACATGGACGGCGCCCGCCTCGAGCGCGAGCGCCCCCAGGATGCCTACGCCGCAGCCCAGGTCCAGCACCCGGTCGCCGGGCCGCACGAGCTCGGCCAGCGCGCGCCGGAAGGCCGCGGTCCGGACATGGTCCTGAACGTAACCCCAGTGTTCTTCAATCATCGCAATCGGAAACCGCTTGATCTTGGGTCATGTCGGACCCGGGCGACGCGAAGGCCCGGGCGCGGAGCCGCCGTCACATGAACATGCGCATGGTCATGGTCATGAACATGGCCATCACCATCCTGGGATCCCGCGTCATGCCCAGGGCGCCATCCGCGCCCATAACGCCCGATCCTTGCGTCACCAGGTGAACCGGCCCCAACGCCTCGAGACGGGGCTGCATGTAGGCGCGTTTCCTGCTGCCGTCTCGCCGATCGGAGGTCATGGTCACGTCATCACTCATCAATCCGGTCTTCAGTTGGGCCGGGCCTTTGCCCGACCTGTCCACCTGCGTTGTTCAGCCCGCACATAGGGTCACGGACGTGCGATTCCACCCCATCCAGAAGAACCGTGAGCGCCGTTCCGGGCCGAACCTACCACAGAATGCCGGTCATGTCAGCGCAAACATCCCGATAAGGCCGCGGTGGACACCAGCGCCCGGGAAGGCTCACCTGCGGGTCATGCCCAGCATTCCGTCGCCCATCGTCCCGCCGGTTCCCTGCGTGGCCAGATGCGCCGCGCCATAGGATTTCAGCTTGGGCGCGCTGTAGGCAGGCTGGGACTTGTCCTTGGGGGCCTTCTGCTTCTTCTGGTCGCCTTGCGACGGAGACTTGGGTTCACGCACGGGTTACATGGCCTCGCAGGGTCAGTTGGACACTTCCAGACAGGATATCGCCGCGGTCAGAATGCCGCAACTCCAAACCGAGGGATCGGGCGTGTCGGCAGAGAGGTTCGCGACGACCCGGGCCAGGCCCTCGGGCGCGAACCAGTCGCCGTGCCGCGAGGCCGCGCGCCGCGCGTGACGCGCCAGACCCGCGGCGTAATGGGTTTCGATGACCGAGAATTCGGCCTTCGTGTCGCGCCGCACCACCCGTTCGGGTAAAAGCCCCGTCATCGCCTGGCGGTGGACATGGCGATAGACTTCGCCCCGGCGCATCTGCGACAGCGGAAAGCCCAGGACGCAGTCCAGATAGGCGCGGTTGAACATCGGCGCGCGATAGTCGATCCCCTGCGAGGCCGCCATGCGGTCGCTGACCTCACGCGCGAAGGCGGGGTAGGCCCCGTCCAGCGCCAGGATGCGGTCGCGCAGACCGATGCGCAGCCCCTTCAGCCTTCGCGCATTGGCCTCGGCCTGGGCAAGCCGCCGTTCCTCGAGCAGGTCCCGCAGGCGCGGGGCCAGCCAGAAGGGCTGCGAGATCTCCTCGCGCAGGAGGAGACCCCGCGCCACGCGCCGAAGGGGGTCCGGCATCATCGGGTAGAGCCCGTGGCGCAGCGCGCGATAGAGGGTGCGCCACGGGCCCCGCGCCGCCAGGTCCGCGCGCAGGCCGACGCCCAGGGCAGGCAAGTCGCCGGACCGCAGGCTTTCGGCCATGTCGCTGTCACCGCAATCCAGCCATTGATCGCCGCCATCCCCGTTCAGCATCACCCGCCCGCCCGCCGCACGCAGGTCCGCGAACATGCCCAGGTGCATGATCCCGTTGGGCAGGTTCGGAACGCCCGCCACGCGCGCCGCCTCGGCCAGAAGGCGCTCGACGCTCCAGATCGTGGGCGGCACCGCGCTCAGGCCGCGGCCCGCATGGGCGCAGACCTCGCGCGCGTAGTCGACCTCGTAGGCGGGGGTGCCGGGGGGATAGTCCAGCGTGAAGGCGCGGATGTCGGGGGCGCAGAGTTCGCCCCGGCGCACAAGCCCGTCGCCCAGCGCGAAGAGCGACGAGGAGTCGAGCCCGCCGCTGACCTCGAACCCGACCGGGCCATGGGACCGCGCCTGGGCTTGCACGGCCCGCGTCAGCGCCTGCCGGTAGTGCTCGACATACTCGGCGTCGCGGCGATAGCGGATGGCGGCGATGTCCTCGGGGCGCCAATAGCGGCTGACGCGCGGGCCTGCCGCATCGACCGTCATCGCATGGGCGCCCGGAAGGCGCAGGACATCGCGCCACAGGGTTTCGCTGTTCGAGACAAGCTGCATCGACAGGAACTCGGCCAGCATCCCCTCGTTCATCTCGGGGCGCAGGTCCGGATCGGCCAGGATGGCGTGCAGGTCGGTGGCGAAGACCAGACGCCGCCCGTTCCAGTGGTAATGCAGCACCTTGATCCCGCTGCGGTCGCGCGCGCAGAAAAGCCGCCTGCGGCGCTGGTCCCAGATCGCAATCGCGAAATCGCCCTCGATGCGGTCGAGGCAATCCTCGCCCCACAGCTGATAGCTGCGCAGGACCAGTTCCGCGTCGCTGGACCCGCGCGGGCGCACGCCTTGATCCATCAGTTGCCCGCGCAACGCGCTCCAATTGTCCAGCGTACCGTCCATCACCAGCATCAGGCCGCCCTCGTCGTCGCAGAGGGGCTGGGTCTCGCTCAGGCTCTCCTCGGTCGTGCACAGCCGGCAATGACCGAAGGC
>SBFT01000212.1 GCA_006227805.1 Paracoccaceae bacterium | reverse complement strand
GCCGCGCCGCCGTCGCGGTCGAACCGCCGCTTCAGGCTGCCGCGAAACCGGCGGTGACGGTCGCGCGGTCCGCGCTTGTCGCGCCGCCGCGCGCCCTCCATGCGGCCGAGCCGACTGCCGCGAAACCGGGGCTTCTCGCTTCGCTCATCCGGCGGCCCGAGCCGATGCCAGAGCCCGAACTGATCGAGACGACCCCCGACTGGGACGACACCGACATGCCCGGTGACGACCGTATCCGCGCCAGGATCGCGGACGCGGTCAAGGCACGGCTGCGCGGCGGTCTGATCAATGCCGCCGAACCGGTGCTGACCCGGGGCCTGCAGGTGCGCGGCCCGCAGCCCTTGATCTACAAGCCCGGCCCCGCCAGCCTTCCGCCGGAACCGCCCCTGCGCGCCACTCCCGCGATGGGGACCGGGACGCCCATGGCCCCGGACATGGTTCAGGACATGGCCCCGGACATGGACTACAACATCTTCGACGAGGACGAGGATGACGGCCTGCCCCTGGGCGCGCCCGCGCCGACCATGTCGGTGCCCCTGTCCGAGCCGCGCAAGGTCGTGCAGAACCCCGCACGCCGCGCGCCCGCCCCGTCGCGCCGGGCCCAGGCCGAAGCCCAGCCCGGGCTGGCCTTCGACGACCAGGCCTCGGCCTATGAACTGCCGCCGCTCAGCCTGCTGATGAACCCGGCCGAGATCACGCGCCACCACCTCAGCGACGAGGCGCTGGAAGAGAACGCGCGGATGCTGGAAAACGTGCTGGATGACTACGGCGTCAAGGGCGAGATCGTCAGCGTCCGCCCCGGACCGGTCGTGACCATGTATGAACTGGAACCGGCCCCCGGCCTGAAGGCCAGCCGCGTCATCGGACTGGCCGACGACATCGCGCGGTCGATGGCCGCCTTGTCGGCGCGGGTCTCGACCGTGCCGGGTCGCAGCGTGATCGGGATCGAACTGCCGAACGAGAACCGCGAAAAGGTCGTCCTGCGCGAAATCCTGGCCAGCCGCGATTTCGGCGACAGCAACATGCGCCTGCCGCTGGCCCTTGGCAAGAACATCGGCGGCGACCCGGTGGTCGCGAACCTGGCCAAGATGCCTCACCTGCTGATCGCGGGCACCACCGGCTCGGGCAAGTCGGTGGCGATCAATACGATGATCCTGTCGCTGCTCTACAAGCTGACGCCCGAGGAATGCCGCCTGATCATGATCGATCCCAAGATGCTGGAACTGTCGGTCTATGACGGCATCCCGCATCTTCTGTCCCCGGTCGTCACCGACCCCAAGAAGGCGGTCGTCGCCCTGAAATGGGTCGTGGGCGAGATGGAGGACCGCTATCGCAAGATGTCCAAGATGGGCGTGCGCAACATCGAAGGCTATAACGGCCGCGTCCGCGAGGCCCTGTCCAAGGGCGAGATGTTCAGCCGCACGGTCCAGACAGGTTTCGACGACGACACCGGCGAGCCGGTCTTCGAGACCGAGGAATTCCAGCCCGTGGCGTTGCCCTACATCGTCGTCATCGTGGACGAGATGGCCGACCTGATGATGGTCGCGGGCAAGGAGATCGAGGCCTGCATCCAGCGCCTGGCGCAGATGGCGCGCGCCAGCGGCATCCATCTGATCATGGCGACGCAGCGCCCCTCGGTCGATGTCATCACCGGCACGATCAAGGCCAACTTCCCCACCCGGATTAGTTTCCAGGTAACGTCCAAGATCGACAGCCGCACCATCCTGGGCGAAATGGGCGCCGAACAGCTCCTGGGCATGGGCGACATGCTGTATATGGCGGGGGGCGCCAAGATCATCCGTTGCCACGGGCCCTTCGTCAGCGACGAGGAAGTCGAGGAGATCGTCAACCATCTCAAGGCTTTCGGGCCGCCGTCCTATGTCTCGACCGTTCTGGAAGGCCCGGACGAGGAGAAGGAAGCGGATATCGACCTGGTCCTGGGCCTGGGCGGGAACACCGACAGCGACGACGCGCTCTATGACCAGGCGGTGCAGATCGTCATCAAGGATCGCAAGTGTTCCACCAGCTATATCCAGCGCAAGCTGGCGATCGGCTACAACAAGGCCGCGCGCCTGGTGGAACAGATGGAGGAGGAGGGCCTGGTCTCTCCGGCCAATCATGTGGGCAAGCGTGAAATCCTGGTGCCCGAACACTGAGCCCGCGCGCGAATGCGCCCATCGCGGGGATGTGAGGCGATGTCCTCTGGTATTCCGCGCGGGCCTCTATAAGTCGGTGTCATGAAACGTCTGCTTCTTGCCACGGCCCTGGTGGTCACCGGCGCGGCCCCCGCGATGGCCGAGATGCTGCCCCTGTCGGCGATCTCGACCTATCTGAACGGTCTCGTGACCGCGCAGACGGACTTCACCCAGATCAACGACGACGGGTCCTTGTCCACGGGCAAGCTGTTCATCAAGCGCCCGGGACGGATGCGCTTCGAATACGACCCGCCCGATCAGGCGGTCGTCGTGGCGGGCGGCGGCACCGTGGTGATCTTCGATGCCAAGTCGAACACCGAACCCGAGACCTATCCCCTGAACCGCACGCCCTTGTCGATCATCCTGGCGCGCCAGGTCGATCTGGACCGCGCCGACATGGTGGTGGGCCACGGCTTTGACGGGACCGCCACCGTGGTCACCGCGCAGGACCCCGAGAACCCCGATTACGGGAACATCCAGCTGAGCTTCACCGCCAACCCGATCGAGTTGCGCAAATGGGTGGTCACCGACAATGCGGGCACGCAGACGACGGTGATCCTTCAGGACATGAAGACCGGGGGCGCCCTGCCGGACACGATGTTCAATACCACCGTGGTGGGCGAACGCCAGAACCGCTGATCAGCCTACCACTCAGCCCCGCCGCGCCGCCCGGCAATTGGCAAGCTGGCCCTCGTACATGTTGGCGCGTTCCTGGACCTGCCCCGAAACCCTCAGAAGCCAGCTTTTCTGGTTGTGGCTGCCCCGCGCATAGCCGGTGCGCCCTTCGTGATAGGCCAGATACTGGTTGCGCGCATCGGTCAGCGAAATGCCCAGGCGGTCGCGCGATCCCGCCATGTACCACCCCATGAAATCCGACGCGTCGCGGATGCGGTCGCGCCGTGCCCCGCCGCGCCCGGCTTCCCGCCGGTATTCGTCCCAGGTGCCGTCAAGGGCCTGGGAATAGCCGAAGGCGCTGGACATCCGCCCCATCGGAATGATCCCCAGCGCATAGCGGTGCGGCGGCCGGGCGTCCGAGACGAAGCGGCTTTCGTGGTAGATCGTCGCCATCTGGACATGGACGGGAACGCCCCAGCGCCGCTCGGTCGCCTTGAAGGCGCGCAGATACTCCGGTCGTTGGGTGACGATGCTGCAGGCGTTGTTCATGTCGCGCGGCGCGGAATTGTAGCCACCACCGCAGGACGCCAGGAACAACACCAGCAGAAGGGTGCGCGCTGCTCTGTTCATCTGCCTCTCGAACGTTCTTGATTGTTTTACCGACAGAATAACGCAAATGCGCGGCGCGGGAAACTCACAATGCGGTCACAGCAGGACCGCCAGCAGCGCAGGCAGCGCGATCACGCCGACAAGGGTCGAGACCACGACCAGCCCCGCCACCGCCTGGCCATCGGCGCCGTATTTCTCGGCCAGCATGTAGGAGGTCACCGCGACCGGCGTCGCCACCTGAAGGACAAGGACCGAAAAGGCCACGTCGTCCAGCCGGAACCACCGCCCGATGACCCAGGCAAGACCGACGCACAAGGCCAGCTTCAGGACCGAGATCACGACCGCAAGCGCTGCGCCCTGCGGGTTCAGCCGCGCAACCGCGACGCCCAGCGTGATCAGCATCAGCGGGATCGCCATCTGTCCGATCAGGTCCAGCGTGTTGGTCAGGAACAGCGGCGTCTGCCAGCCCTGCCAGAGAAACAGCGCCCCCAGAAGCGTGGCGGCGACCAGGGGTTCCTTGACGACCTTCCAGGGGGACCCGCCCTCGGCCACCAGCCAGACCCCGAAGGTGAACGACCAGACTGCCATCACAGCGAACACGACGACCGCATAGCCCAGCCCCACCTCGCCGAAGGCGAACAGCGCCAGCGGCAGGCCCAGGTTGCCGGTATTGCCGAAGATCACCGGCGCCAGGTAGGTCCGCCGGTTCAGGCCCATCGCCCGGATCAGGATCCATGCGGCCACGGTGACCGCGCCATAGGTCGCGGCCGAGGCCAGCGACAGGTCGGCCAGCGCCTTGGGATCGATCTGGGTCTGCATCAGCGACACGAAGATCAGGCAGGGCACGCCCAGCGACATCGCCAGTTGCGTGACGAACTGGATCCGATACTCGAAACCCAGCTTCACCCAGGCGAAACCGATGCCCGCCAGCAGGAATACCGGGGCCACGATCTGGAGCACTGTAACAGCAAGGTTCACAGACTGTTTCCCCTGATTCGGCCTTGTTGGATTGGACAAGACGGGCCCGAACGCGCTAATGAGTCCAGTCAGGGGCTGCAAGATGATGATTACGAGTCGCGCGAAATACAACCTTGGACAAGTCGTCCGCCACCGGAAACATCCTTTCCGGGGGGTCGTTTTCGACGTCGATCCTCAGTTCTCGAACACCGAGGAATGGTATCAGGCCATCCCCGAGGACAGCCGGCCCGTCAAGGATCAGCCGTTCTACCACCTGCTGGCCGAGAACGACCAGAGCTACTACGTCGCCTATGTCTCGGAACAGAACCTGGTCGCGGATTATTCCGGCGAACCGGTCGGCCACCCCGACATAGACGAGATGTTCGGCCCCTTCGAGGACGGCTTCTACCCGCTGCATTTCCAGCTGAACTGAGGGCCGCGGTCACCCGCGGCCCCCGGGCGTCAATAGCCCAGCGCGCAGCCGTCCTTGCGCGGATCGCTGGCGCCTTCCAGGATACCGTCCTCGCGGATGACGATCGCCTGGGCGCCGCCCAGGGCGGTCTCCGGGATGCTGACCTTGTGGCCCATCCCGGCCAGTTCGCGGCGCACGGCCTCGGGATAGCCGCGCTCGACCTTCATGTCGCCCGCGTCCGAGAAGGCGCGCGGCGCGTCCAGGGCCGCCTGCGTATCCATGCCGAAATCGCGCATGTTCGACACGACGCGCGCGTGGCCGCAGGGCTGATAGGCGCCGCCCATCACGCCGAAGGGCATGGTCACGCGCCCGCCCTCGGTCAGCATCGCGGGGATGATCGTGTGCATCGGCCGCTTGCCGCCGCCCAGTTCGTTCGGGTGGCCTTCCGCCAGGGTGAAGCCCGCGCCGCGGTTCTGGAACAGGATGCCGAAGCGGTCGCTGGCGATGCCGGACCCGAAGCCGTGATAGATCGAATAGATCAGCGACACCGCCATGCGGTCGCGGTCCACCACAGTGATGTAGATCGTGTCCTTGTGGACCGCCTCCGAGACCTGCGCCGGAGCCTCCATCGCGCGTTTGGGATCGATCAGCGCGGCCAGCTTGCGGGCCGTGTCCATCGACAGCATGTGATCCAGCCGCGTTGTATGATCGGGATCGGCGATGAAGCGGTTGCGCGCGTCATAGGCAAGCTTCGCCGCCTCTGCCTCGATATGGGCGCGCTGGGCGCCGAAGGGGTCCATCGCGGCGATGTCGAACTGCGCCAGGATGTTCAGCATCAGGATCGCGGTCGCGCCCTGGCCGTTGGGCGGATGCTCGACCAGGTTCGCGCCCTTGTAATCGCCGCTGACCGGCACCGCGTCGTCACAGCGCGTGGCCGCGAAATCCTCGAGCGTATGGGCGCCGCCCGCGGCGCGGAGGCTGGCCACCATGTCCTCGGCGATCTCGCCCGTGTAGAAGGCGTCGCGCCCGTCCTTCGCGATGCGGCGCAGCACGTCCGCCTGGCCGGGGGCGCGGAAGACCTGGCCGATGGTGGGCACCTTGCCGCCCATCAGGAACAGGTCGCGCGCGCGTCCCTGCAGGGTCGGTTCATCCTTGATCCAGTCCGAGGCGACGCGGGGCGCGACCGGCACGCCCTGTTCGGCATAGTGG
>SBFT01000229.1 GCA_006227805.1 Paracoccaceae bacterium | reverse complement strand
GCTGCACCCTGCGTTCCGACCCCTCGATCAGGGCGTCGGTGCGCGCAGCGACGCGCTGGATATCCGCCGTGGCGGTCTGCGCGTCGCGTTCGATCTCGCGGATCGCGGGGGCGCAAGCCTCGGTCGCGGCGCGCACCTGCACGCTGTCATCCGCGATCGCGGCGGCATCGGCATTCAGCGCATCCATCCTGTCGGCGATGCGCGCCAGGGCGCGGTCGGTCTCTTCCGTCTCGTCGATGACCCGGGAGGCATCCGCGTTCACCTCGCCCGCGCCTTCGGCCAGCCGCGTGGCGCGCGTCCTGAGCTCCTCGAGGCTGCCCGCGATGGCCCTCGCCGCGCGTTCGGTGCTGGCGGACAATTCGCCGATCGCCTGGGCGATCACGCCAAAGCCCTTGCCCGCCTCGCTGGCGCGGGCGGCCTGGATCTTGGCGTTGATCGCCAGCATGCTGACCTCGCGCGCGATCGAGGAGATGCTTTCGAGATGCTTTTCCGACGCCCGCACGGCGCGCATCACGTCATCCATCTGTTGCCCGACATCCGCGACCCAGACCGCGACGGCGCGGGACCGGGTGCCCGACGCCTGCATGAAGGTCACCGATTCCGAGACGATCGCCTTGGTGTCGCGCACGTTGCCGGCCACGCGCGCCGCCGCATCCTCGGCCCGCCGGTTGGCGTCCAGGATGCGGGCGGTGCCGCCGCTGATCTCGTGCAGCAGACCGGCCTGGCGTTCCGCCGCCTGCCGGACGTCGGTCAGAACGCCCGACACGTCGACGATGTCGTGACCCAGCGCGCCCGCCTGGCGGGCCAGCAGGTCCAGATGCCGGTCCGACGCGCCGGCCAAAGGCGCGGGCGGTGTCGCCGGACCGGAGTCGGCGTCCGCCGCGACCCGATCGCCGGTGGAGAAGCCCGCCTGTCCGAATTCCCGCATCTGACGCCTCCGCCGTGGAATCGGCCTCTGGTCTAGACGCTCATTCTTGAGGATAGGTGAACGGGATCATCCGTAATGCGCCACCGGCGTGCCGGCGATCGCGCCCATGTTCAGCAATCCGCGCGCGGTGATCGAGGGTGTCACGATATGGGCGCGGTTGCCCATGCCCATCAGGATCGGCCCCACCTCGAGGCCGCCCGCGCGCATCTTCAGGATGTTGCGCACGCCGCTGGCCGCGTCGGAATTGGCGAAAATCAGCACGTTCGCCTGCCCCTGCATCCGGTTGCCGGGGAAGACGCGTTCGCGCATCTCGGGGTCGAGTGCGGCGTCGATATGCATCTCGCCCTCGTAGCAGAAGTCGCGGGGTCGGGCGTCCAGGATCGCCAGCGCCGCGCGCATCCGCCGCCCGGTGTCGCAGTCGAGGTTGCCGAACTGCGAATGCGAACACAGCGCCACGTTCGGGGTCAGCCCGAAACGGCGCACATGGCGCGCCGCGCCGATGGCGGTCTGCGCGATCTGCTCGGGCGTGGGTTCGGGATGCACCTGGGTGTCGGCGATGAAGAGCGGCCCGTCCTCGAGGATCATCAGCGACAGGGCGCCGACCGGGTGCAGGGCGTCGTTGCCCAGGATCTGCTGCACGTAGTTGAGATGCCACAGGAACTGCCCGAAGGTGCCGCAGATCAGGCTGTCGGCCTCCTCGCGGTAGACCATCACCGCGCCGATGGCGGTGGTGTTGGTGCGCATGATGGCGCGGGCGAGGTCGGGCGTCACGCCGCGCCGGGCCATGATCGAATGGTAGGTGCCCCAGTAGTCGCGATAGCGCGGGTCGTTCTCGGGGTTCACGATCTCGAAGTCGCGCCCCGGGCGGATCGCCAGGCCGTGGCGTTCGCAGCGTGCCTCGATCACCTCGGGCCGGCCGATCAGGATGGGTTTCTCGGTGGTTTCCTCGAGGATCGCCTGGGCTGCGCGCAGGACGCGTTCGTCCTCGCCTTCGGCGAAGACGATCCGGCGCGAGGCGCTGCGCGCGGCCTCGAACACCGGGCGCATCAGCATGGCCGAGCGGAAGACCGACCCGTCCAGCTTCTGGCGATAGGCCGTCATGTCCTCGATCGGCCTGGTGGCGACGCCGGTCTCCATCGCCGCCTTCGCGACGGCGGTGGACACGACGCCGATCAGGCGCGGATCGAAGGGCTTGGGGATCAGGTAGTCGGCGCCGAAGGTCAGCTGTTCGCCGCGATAGGCGGCGGCGGCCTCGGCGCTGGTGGTGGCGCGCGCCAGGTTCGCGATGCCGTCGATGCAGGCCAGCTTCATCTCGTCGTTGATCTCGGTCGCGCCCACGTCCAGCGCGCCGCGGAAGATGAAGGGAAAGCACAGCACGTTGTTGACCTGGTTCGGGAAATCGCTGCGCCCGGTGGCGATGATCGCGTCGGGCGCCACCGCGCGGGCGGCCTCGGGCAGGATTTCCGGGGTCGGGTTGGCCAGAGCGAAGATGATCGGGCGCCCGGCCATGCGCGACACCATCTCGGGTGTCAGCACGTTAGGCCCGGAAAGGCCCAGGAACAGGTCGGCCCCGTCGATCACGTCCTCCAGCCTGCGCAGGTCGGTCTTCTGGGCGTAGGCCGCCTTCTGGGGGTTCATGTCCTCGGCCCGGCCCTCGTAGACCAGTCCGTGAATGTCGCAGAGCCAGACGTTTTCCCGCTTGACCCCCAGTTTCAGCAGCATGTCGAGGCAGGCGATGCCCGCGGCACCCCCGCCCGTGGAGACGATCTTGATGTCCGCGAAGGACTTGCCCGCCACGTGCAGGGCGTTCTTGGCGGCCGCGCCCACGACGATGGCGGTGCCGTGCTGGTCGTCGTGGAAGACGGGGATGTTCATGCGCTCGCGGCAGATCCGTTCCACGATGAAGCAGTCGGGCGCCTTGATGTCTTCCAGGTTGATCGCGCCGAAGGTGGGTTCCAGCGCGCAGACGATGTCGGCCAGGCGTTCGGGGTCGGCTTCGTTCAGTTCGATGTCGAAGCAATCTATGTTGGCGAATTTCTTGAAGAGGACCGCCTTGCCCTCCATCACCGGCTTCGAGGCGAGAGCCCCGATGTTGCCCAGCCCCAGGACCGCGGTGCCGTTCGTGACCACCGCCACCAGGTTGCCCCGCGCGGTGAAGCGCGCGGCATTGGCGGGATCGTCCCGGATCTCGAGGCAGGCCTCGGCCACGCCGGGCGAATAGGCGCGGGCCAGGTCGCGGCCATTGGCCATCGGCTTGGTCGCGCGGATCTCGAGTTTTCCGGGCTTGGGATGTTCATGATAGAACAGCGCGGCCTGGCGCAGGCTTTGATTGTCGGACATGAGACCCCCTCTCCGGAAAACTGGTTTAGCGTTAAACTATTTCTTTCGGCATGGGAATGGCCGCCGCGCGCCCAGGTGTCGCAGGCCCGTCTTGCAAAAGCGCGGGCGCAGGGCCACTCTGGCCCCGCAGATGGGAGCTTACACCGCCATGACACGCGCCGAAATCCGTCTTCCGACCGAAGAGATCCGCGACGACATCCCCTTCTTCACCAAGGTTCTGGGGATGCGGATGGACATGATCTATCCCGCCGACAACCCCGAGATCGCCGTTTTCTCTGGCCATGGGCTGCGCCTGAGGGTGGAAAAGGGCGCGCCCGAGGCGCCGGGCACGATCCGCATCCTGGCCGACGACCCCGATGCCTTCGCCGGGGGCAAGCGCGACCTGACCGCGCCCAACGGCACGCGGATCGAGATCTGCGAGGCCAATCCCCCGCTGGTCATGCCGCCGACGGTCCATTCCTTCGTGGTGCGCCGCCTGGCCGACCAGGCGCCCTGGATCATCGGGCGCGCGGGGATGCATTACCGCGATCTTGTGCCCGACCGACTGGGCGGCGCGGTGATCGCCAGCCATATCCGCATTCCCGATGGCGGGCCGGTGCCCGACATGGTGCATTTCCACAAGGTGGGCTTCCAGCTGATCTTCTGCATCAACGGCTGGGTCGATGTCCTCTACGAGGACCAGGGCGGCCTGCGCCGCCTGACGCCCGGGGACTGCTTCATCCAGCCGCCCGAGATCCGCCACCGCGTGGTCGAGAGCAGCGACGATTGCCAGGTGATCGAGATCGGCGTGCCGGCCGAACACATCACCGAGATCGACCACGACATGACCCTGCCCACCCCGCATCTGCGCCCGGACCGCGAATGGCAGGGCCAGCGCTTCGTCCACAACCTTGCGGCGGGCGCCGAATGGAAACCCTTCCGCCTGCCGGGATACATCGCCCGCGACACCACGATTTCCGCCAACACGAAGGGCGTCGCCGGTGTGCAGGTGGTCCGCAAGGGGCAGGGCGCGCCGCAATGGACCTCGCATGACGCCGATATCCATGTGTCCTTCGTTATGCAGGGCAGCGTCACCCTGGAAGGCGAGGGGCGCGATCCCTTTCCCCTGACGGCGGGCGACGCCTTCGTGATCCCGCCGGGCATGAAGACGCGGCTCTCGGGCGCGTCCGACGATCTGGAACTGCTGGAAGTCTCGCTGCCCGGCGATTTCCACACGCGGGTGGAACGGGCATGAGCCTGCGCGACGCCGCCCGCGCCGTGATGGAGAACGCCTACGCGCCCTATTCGCGCTTCAAGGTGGGCGCGGCGATCCGGGCCGCCTCGGGCGCCGTCTATCGGGGCTGCAACGTCGAGAACGCGGCCTATCCCGAAGGCACCTGCGCGGAAGCCGGGGCCATCGCCGCCATGGTCGCGGCGGGCGAGACGCGCCTGACCGAGGTCTATGTCACCGCAACGGGGCCCGATCCGGTCACGCCCTGCGGCGGATGCCGCCAGAAACTGGCCGAGTTCGGCACTTCGGACGTCGTCGTGACGATGGGCTGCGCGGGGACTGACGAGTTGCGCATGACGCTGGGCGAATTGCTGCCGGGGGCCTTCGCCTCGCAGCACATGCGGGACTGAGGCGCGTGGATGCGCGCGCGATCATCGCCGGTCTGCGCCGGGGAGAGACCCCCTCGGCCGACGCCCTGGCCTGGTTCGCGCAAGGACTGGCCGATGGCCGCGTCAGCGATGCCCAGGCCGGGGCCTTCGCCATGGCCGTCTGCCTGCGCGGCCTGGGCGAGGCGGGGCGCACTGCGCTGACGCTCGCGATGCGGGATTCGGGCGATGTCCTGACCTGGAACAGCGACGCGCCGGTGATCGACAAGCATTCGACGGGTGGCGTGGGCGATTGCGTCTCGCTTCTGCTGGCGCCCGCGCTGGCCGAATGCGGGGGCTTCGTCCCGATGATCTCGGGTCGGGGTCTGGGGCATACGGGCGGCACGCTCGACAAGCTGGACGCGATCCCGGGCGTGGTCACGCAGGTCTCGCCCGACCGTCTGCGCGACATCCTCGGCAAGGCGGGCTGCGCCATCGTCGGGGCCAGCGCCAATGTCGCCCCCGCCGACAAGCGCCTCTATGCCATCCGCGACGTCACCGCGACGGTCGAGAGCCTGGACCTCATCACCGCCTCGATCCTGTCCAAGAAACTGGCCGCCGGATTGCAGGCGCTGGTGCTGGACGTGAAGACGGGCAGCGGAGCCTTCATGAAGACGCCGGAGGAGGCGCGCGCCCTGGCGCGCGCCCTGACCGACACGGCGAACGCCGCCGGGTGCCGGACCAGCGCCGTGATCACCGACATGAACCAGCCGCTCGCGCCCGCCTTGGGCAATGCGCTGGAAGTGGCCGAGGTCATGCGCGTGCTGACCGGCGAGGCGGCGGGCCCGCTGGTCGAGGTGACGGCGGTTCTGGGGGGCGTGCTTCTGGCCGATGCGGGACTTGCCCGCGACAGCGAGGATGGCGCCGGGAAGATCGCGGCCACCCTGCGCGATGGCCGCGCGGCCCGGCGGTTCGGGCGGATGATCGCCGCGATGGGCGGGCCGGTCGGCTTTGTCGAGGACTGGCGGCGGTTCCTGCCGGAGGCCAACGTGATCCGCGAGGTGCCCAGCCCCGGGGATGGCCATGTCGCCGCGATCGACGGCGAGGCGCTGGGTCTCGCTGTCGTGGCGCTGGGCGGCGGGCGCCAGGTCGAGGCGGATGCGATC
>SBFT01000075.1 GCA_006227805.1 Paracoccaceae bacterium | reverse complement strand
TAGGCAGCACCTGCCAGGGCGACGACGGCAGCGGTCAGAACGACCCAGTCAACCGTCACGGCGCCGTTTTCGTCTTTGCGGAATTTGTTGATCAGCTTCAGCATTTGGTATCCCTCCAGGAAGGTTTCACTTGGTTTCACGTACCCCAGCCCCCTTCTTGCTTGCCCGTCTCTCACTCCGGGTGCGGAAGCTTGGATGAGCCGATATAGCCGTTCGAATTGGGCACAATTGGGGCATGAACCTGTCGGATTTGACAGAAAGTGGGGGAAAAGCGCCGATTCACTGGAGTGGATTGGAAACACTGCGTTTCCGGTTAACTCGGCGTTCATGATCGAGGTCGCGGGGGGCGGGGGCGGCGCCGGGCGTGCGTGCCGCCGCGGGGCATCAACCAGGAGCTGGCCAGGAAACAGTCAGGCCGGACCATCGGGACCGAAAAAGCGAAAGGCCGCCCCACCAGGTGGAGCGGCCCGAAGCGTCGCAAGACGCTTTCGACTTAGTTCGGAGCTTGGGTGCCCATGAACGTCGAGGTGCTGGCGGTCAGGCCGGTTGCGCCCGACTGGATCGAGCCATAGGCAGCACCTGCCAGGGCGACGACGGCAGCGGTCAGAACGACCCAGTCAACCGTCACGGCGCCGTTTTCGTCCTTGCGGAATTTGTTGATCAGCTTCAGCATTTGATGTCCCTCCAGAGGATCAGTTGAAAACACTCACCACGATGTCCGGCTGATCCGCTCTCACTCAGAAGCCGTTTCCGCCGTGGCTTGACCCGAGACTGATGATCACCCGTGGCATGAATGGGGCGGGATCTGGGTATTTTCGGGCAGGCGTCAGAAAATCGCAAAAAATCGGTTAAAACTCTGATTTTCATGAATTATTTTTCATTTTCGCTTGCCGCCGCGTGCTCTGCCCCTGCCGGGCGTTGCCGAAAAACCCCGTGATTGCGGCAAAATCGCCCTGCGATCTCGCCAGATCGCGCGTTTTGCGAGAGACTGCGGAAAAACAACGAAACGAGCAGGTTTCAGAATGACGATGCGCCCATGGGTCCGGTTCCCGGCCCGGTGCCTTGCCCGATTCCCGGCCTTGGGTCCGGTTCCGGGCCTGGCCCTTGGCCTGGTATGCGGTCTTGCGCTGGTCGCGGCTGCGCCCATCGCGGCGGGGCCCCAGCCCTTTCCCGAGATCACGCCCAAATTCGTCAAGCCGCCCGCACCGGGCACCACCCGGCGGATCACCGTCCAGATCGAGCCGCGCCCGGAACCGGCCGTCCCGCCGCGCCCGGTGCGTCCGGCGCAGGATGCCGAAGACGGCGGACCCGATGCCGAAGCGGTCGCGGTCGCACCTGGGCGTCCGGGCAGCTATGCCTGGTTCTGGGACACGATCTCGCCCAGCCTCTCGGCCAGCGGGCCGGGGCGGCTCGATGATGCGATGCAGACGCTGGCCGGCGCGACCAGCCCGGTGCGAAGCCCGCGCCTGCAGCATCTGCAGGACATCGCGCGCAAGCATGGCGTGGACATCCTGCGCGCCACGATCGACACGCAGGTGTCGCCCGCGCTGGTTCTGGCGGTGATCTCGGTCGAATCGTCGGGCCGCACCGACGCGGTCAGCCATGCCGGCGCCTCGGGACTGATGCAGTTGATGCCCGCGACCGCCGAACGCTTCGGCGTGACCGACACCACCCAGGCGGCCCAGAACATCCAGGGCGGGGTGAAATACCTCGACTGGCTGATGACGCATTTCCAGCGCGACCCGATCCTGGTTCTGGCCGGATACAATGCGGGCGAAGGCGCCGTGCGCGATCACCAGGGCGTGCCGCCCTATGCCGAGACGCGCGATTACGTGCCCAAGGTGCTGGCCGCGTTCCAGGTTGCGAAGGGTCTGTGCCGGACGCCGCCCGAGCTGATCAGCGACGGTTGTGTCTTCGTGTCGATGAACTGAACCGCGGTGGCGTCAGTCGACGATCGTGGCTTCGGTCGCGGCGCGCAGTTCCTCTTCGGTCACGCCTTCCGCGGTCTCGACGATCTTCAGGCCGCCCGGAACCACGTCCAGAACCCCCAGATTCGTGATGATCCGGTCCACCACGCCCGCGCCCGTGAGCGGCAGGGTGCATTGCTTCAGGACCTTGCTCTCGCCGTGCTTGTTGGCGTGATCCATCACGACCACGACGCGGCCCACGCCCGCGACCAGGTCCATCGCGCCGCCCATGCCCTTGACCAGCTTGCCCGGGATCATCCAGTTCGCGAGGTCCCCGTTCTCGGCCACTTCCATCGCGCCCAGGATCGCCATGGCGATCTTGCCGCCCCGGATCATGCCGAAGCTGGTGGCGCTGTCGAAATAGGCGGTGTGGGGCAGTTCGGTGATCGTCTGCTTGCCGGCGTTGATCAGGTCGGGGTCGACCTTGTCCTCGGTCGGAAAGGGGCCCATGCCCAGCATCCCGTTTTCCGATTGCAGCGTCACGGTCATGCCCTCGGGGATGTAGTTCGACACCAGCGTCGGGATCCCGATGCCGAGGTTCACGTACATCCCGTCCCGGAGTTCCTGCGCCGCCCGCGCGGCCATCTGGTTGCGGTCCCAGCCCATGTGGTCAACCTTCCTGTTCAGGTGTTGTCCGACCCGCCCGCGGGCACGTCGATGGTGATGACCGATCCGGCAGCGCCGCGGCCCAGTTGCAGTGTTCCTTCCAGCCCTTCGATCAGGCCGGTGATGATGCGCCCGCCGGTGGTGCGCGGGTTCGGCCACTGGATGTCCTTGGGGATGCCCAGGCCGTCATCGGTGACGATCAGGCGCAGCCCGCCTTCGGACAGGCGCGACATCCGCACCTCCACCAGGCCGCTGTCCAGACGGTCGAAAGCGTGCTGAAAGGCGTTGGTCAGGACCTCGGACAGGACAAGGCCGACGCGCGTCGCCGTTTCGATCGGCGCGGCAAGGGGTTCGATCTGCAGGCTCATCCGGACGCCGGGGCGGCCGTCCACATGGGCGATGGCGCAGGCCAGGCGCGACAGGAAGCTGCCCAGCTCGATCCGGTCGCGGTTCGAGCGCGCATCGGCCAGCGTCATCTCCTCGTAGAGAAGCTGCAGCGTCTCGATCCGGCGCGACAGGGCCACGAAGTCCTCGGGCGCGCTGGTTTCGCGGGATTGCTGGCGGATCATGCCGATCACCATCGACAGGTCGGCGCGTACCCGGTTCTGCACTTCCATCAGCTGGCGGCCGATCTCGTCGGCGCTGCTGTCCAGGTCGCGTTCGCGGATTTCCTTCTGGATGCCGATGAAGAACTGGCACTTGCCGCTCTGGTCCTTGACCGGCGCGATGATCAGCCGGTTCAGGAAGGGCTGGCCGTTGGCGCGGTAGTTCAGGATGTCGACGGTCACGTCCTCCTCGCGCGAGATCGCGCGGCGCATCCGTTCGACATCGGCGAGGTCGGTGTCCTTGCCCTGGAGAAAGCGGCAATTGCGCCCGATCGTGGCCGAGCGCGCATAGCCGGTGACGCGCTGGAAGGCCTCGTTCACGTAGACGATCGGGTTGTCTTCCAGGTTGGGGTTGGTCAGGATCATCGAGACCTGCGCCCGCGAGAAGCCCTCGAAGGCCTTGGTGTCGTCGAGCAGACTTGTGACGTTGTCGGGCATGGGCAGGCTACTCAGGCGGCGCGGATTGTCCGCTGTTCGATGCGTTTCTCGTGCTGGCCCTGGATCAGGCGGTGCACGTAGATGCCGGGCAGGTGGATCTTGTCGGGGTCGAGCGCGCCGGGTTCGACGATCTCCTCGACCTCCATCACGCAGACCTTGCCGCAGGTCGCGGCGGGCACGTTGAAGTTGCGCGCGGTCTTGCGGAAGATCGCGTTGCCCGTGGTGTCGGCCTTCCAGGCCTTGACGATGGCGAGATCGGCGACGATGCCGCGTTCCAGGATATAGGTCTGGCCGTCGAACTCCTTGTGTTCCTTGCCTTCGGCGACCACCGTGCCCACGCCGGTCTTGGTGTAGAAGCCGGGGATGCCCGCGCCGCCCGCGCGCATGCGCTCGGCCAGCGTTCCTTGCGGGTTGAATTCCAGCTCCAGCTCGCCCGAGAGATACTGGCGCATGAATTCCGCGTTCTCGCCCACATAGGACGAGATCATCTTCTTCACCTGGCGCGTCTGCAGCAGGATGCCGATGCCGAAATCGTCCACGCCCGCGTTGTTCGAGGCGAAGGTCAGGTCCTTGACGCCCGACGCCCGGATCGCGTCCAGCAGCAATTCGGGAATGCCGCAGAGGCCGAAACCGCCGGATGCGATGAACATTCCGTCATGCAAGAGACCGTCGAGGGCCTCGGCGGCCGAGCCATAGACTTTCTTCATGAGACATCCCTTCCGTTGGCTGCCATTTTCTGCCCGCTGGCGAAGGCGGAGTCAATCTGGACTGCATGCGGTGGAATACCGCCCGGCGGGAATTCCAGGCCGGCCATGCCCGCACAGGGAAAGCGGCCTTCGGGGCTCAGCCGGCCTTGGTCTTGGCCCGCGTCGCGGCCTTGGACCCCGACGCGGGCCTCGCCTTGGCGCCGGATGCGGCCTTGGCCTTCGCGGTGGCCTTCGGCTTGGCGGCCTTGGCCTTTGCAGCGGCCCTGGGTTTGGAGGCCTTCGCCTTGCCCTTGCCCGACTTGGCGGTCTTCTCGGCGATCAGGGTCATGGCCATGTCCAGCGTGACACTGGCCGGATCGACGTCCTTGGGCAGGGTGGCATTGACCTTGTCCCACTTGATGTAGGGGCCATATCGGCCTTCCATCACGTTGACCGCGCCGCCGCCCTCGGGGTGCTCGCCCAGTTCCTTCAGCGGCTTGGCGGCGGCCCCGCGCCCCGCACCGCGGGCTGCCTTGCGGGCGATCTCGTCCACTGCGCGGTTGATCCCGATCTCGAAGACCTCGTCCACGGTCTTGAGGTTGGCATAGGTCCTGCCGTGGCGGACGAAGGGTCCATAGCGGCCGATCCCGGCCTCGATCATCTCGCCATCCTCGGGGTGGGGGCCCACCTCGCGCGGCAGCGACAGAAGCCGCAGGGCCTTTTCCAGGTCCAGCGTGTCGAGGTCCCAGTCCTTGGGCACGGACATGCGCGGGGGCTTGGGCGTCTCCTCGGTCGCCTGTCCGCGCTGGACATAGGGCCCGAAGCGGCCCTTGAAGAGGCGGATCTCGTCGCCGTTGTCCTCTCCCAGAAGCTTGCCGTCGGGACCGATCTCGCCCTGTTCCGCGCCGGGGGGGCCGAAGGGCCGGGTATAGCGGCATTCGGGATAGTTCGAGCAGCCGATGAAGGCCCCGCCCGACCGGGCGGTGCGCATGCTCAGCCGTCCCGCCCCGCAATTGGGGCAGGCGCGCGGGTCGCTGCCGTCGGCGGTCGGCGGGAAGAGGTGGGGTTCCAGGACCTCGTTGATCTTGTCCAGCACATCGGTGATGCGCAGTTCCGACGTCTCGGCCAGCGCGGCGGTGAAATCGCGCCAGAAGCGGGCCAGAACGGTCTTGTAGTCCCGCTCGCCCGCCGAGATGTCGTCCAGTTCCTCTTCCAGCGAGGCGGTGAAGTCATAGGCGACGTAGCGCGGGAAGTAGTTCATCAGGAAGGCGGTCACCAGACGGCCCTTATCCTCGGGGAAGAGGCGGTTCTTCTCCTTTCGGACATACTCGCGCTCCTGGATCGTGGTGACGATCGAGGCATAGGTCGACGGGCGCCCGATGCCCAGTTCCTCCATGCGCTTGACCAGCGTCGCCTCGGTATAGCGGGGCGGGGGCTGGGTGAAATGCTGTTCCGGCGTCACGTCGCGCTTTTCGGCCTTTTCGCCCTGCAGGATCTGGGGCAGGCGGTTTTCATCCTCGTCCGTGCTGTCGTCGCGGCCTTCCTCGTAGACGGCCAGGAAGCCGTCGAACAGAACGACCTGGCCGGTCGCGCGCAGGCCCACCTGGCCGTCGCGGCTGCCGATCTCGACGGTCGTTCGCTCCAGCCGCGCGGCCTCCATCTGGCAGGCGATGGTGCGCTTCCAGATCAGGTCGTAGAGCTTGCGCTGGTCCTCGTCGCGCAGCTTCAGGTCGGCGGCGTCGCGGGTGATGTCGGTCGGCCGGATGCATTCATGCGCTTCCTGCGCATTCTTGGCCTTGTTCTTGTACATGCGCGGGCT
>SBFT01000390.1 GCA_006227805.1 Paracoccaceae bacterium | reverse complement strand
GGCATCGCCACTCTGTCGCTGGAGCCCAGCGTCTTCCTGGAAAAGGGCCGCCTCAAGCCACGCGCGACAAAACAGATCGTTCTCTCTGGCAAGGCAAACGCGTATGCGACGCGAATCCGCTGGTCTCTGGCCAAGGCGCAGGATACCGCCATCGGCGTCCGCGACCTGGCGCGGGACGAGCTTGAACTGAACGACTGACGAAAAGGCCCTGACCCATGACCGATGCCCAGACCCTGCGCCGCGCGCTGATTTCCGTCTCCGAAAAGACCGGCCTGATCGAGCTGGGCCGCGCGCTGGCCGCGCGGGGGGTCGAGCTTCTGTCGACCGGGGGATCGGCAAAGGCGCTGCGCGACGCGGGGCTGAACGTGCGCGACGTGTCCGATGTGACGGGTTTCCCCGAGATGATGGATGGCCGCGTCAAGACCCTGCATCCGGGCGTGCATGGCGGCCTTCTGGCCCTGCGCGACAATGCCGAGCATGTGGCGGCGATGAAGGAACACGGGATCGGCGCGATCGATCTGCTGGTCGTGAACCTCTACCCGTTCGAGGCGACGGTGGCCGCGGGCGCCGATTACGACACCTGCATCGAGAACATCGATATCGGCGGCCCGGCGATGATCCGCGCCGCCGCCAAGAACCATGCCTTCGTCACGGTGGTCGTGGATGTCGAGGATTATCAGCCGCTGCTGGCCGAACTCGATGCCCATGACGGCGCGACCACCCATGCCTTCCGGCAGAAGATGGCGCAGATCGCCTATGCGCGCACCGGCGCCTATGACGCCGCCGTCAGCACCTGGATGGCGCAGGCACTGGGCGATCCCGCGCCGCGCCGCCGGGTCCTGGCGGGCCGCCTGGCCCAGACCCTGCGCTATGGCGAGAACCCCCACCAGGCGGCCGCTTTCTATACCGACGGCAGCGCACGCCCGGGCGTCGCGACGGCGGTGCAGCACCAGGGCAAGGAACTGTCCTACAACAACATCAACGACACCGACGCGGCCTTCGAACTGGTCAGCGAATTCGCCCCCGAGGACGGCCCCGCCTGCGTCATCGTCAAGCACGCGAACCCCTGCGGCGCGGCCCGCGGCGCGACCCTGGCCGAGGCCTATGCCCGCGCCTTCGACTGCGACCGCACCAGCGCCTTCGGCGGCATCGTCGCGCTGAACCGAGAACTGGACGAGGAGACCGCGCGCGAGATCACGGGCATCTTCACCGAAGTGGTGATCGCGCCCTCGGCGACCCCCGGCGCCATCCGCGTCTTCGCCGGAAAGAAGAACCTGCGGCTTCTGACCACCGGCGCGCTGGCCGATCCGCGCGGGAAGGGGCTGGCCTGGAAACAGGTCTCGGGCGGGCTGCTGGTGCAGGACAAGGACACGGGCCATGTCGGCGCGGACGATCTGCGGGTGGTGACGAAACGCCAGCCGACGCAAGCCGAACTCGCCGATCTGCGCTTTGCCTGGATCATCGCCAAGCATGTCAAGTCGAACGCCATCGTCTATGTGAAGGACGGCGCGACCGTGGGCGTGGGCGCAGGGCAGATGAGCCGTCTCGACAGTTCCACGATCGCGGCGCTGAAGGCCGGGCGCATGGGCGCCGACCTGGGCCTGCCGGAAAGCCCCGCGGTGGGCTCGGTCGTGGCGTCGGACGCCTTCTTCCCGTTCCCCGACGGGCTGCTGGCGGCAGCCGAGGCCGGGGCGACCGCCGTGATCCAGCCCGGCGGATCGATGCGCGACGACGAGGTGATCGCGGCGGCGGACGCGGCGGGTCTGGCGATGGTGTTCACTTCCATGCGTCACTTCCGGCACTGAGGCGGGGGCGCGCGGGTCATGCGGCTTGTGTTCTGGACCGGGTTCTGGGCCTTCCTGATCGACCAGGTCAGCAAATACGTCATGCTGCATGTCCTGAACCTGTCGACGGTCAGGGCCATCGATGTCCTGCCGCCCATTCTGAACCTGCGCTACGGCGAGAACCGGGGCATCAACTTCGGCCTGTTCGGCGACGCGCCCGAGGTCATGCGCTGGGTGCTGATCGCCTTTTCGCTGGCCATCGTGCTGGGTCTCTGCCTCTGGGTCCGGCGGCACGCGGACAGCTGGCCGATGACCGTGTCGGCGGGCCTTCTGGCGGGCGGCGCGCTGGGCAACGTGGTCGACCGCCTCGTCTATGGCTTCGTGGTGGATTTCCTGAACATGTCCTGCTGCGGCATCCGCAACCCCTATGTCTTCAACATCGCGGATATCTTCATTTTCGCGGGCGCGATCGGGCTGATCCTGTTCGAAGGCCGCGCAAGGGCGAAAAACCCCTCGTGACCTTGGGGGGAAGATGGTCTAACAAGGTCGCGAACCAACGGAGGGTGGCGATACCGATGCCGCGCATTGCGATACTTGTGGCGATCCTCGCGCTGGCCGGGTGCTCGAACCAGGGCCTGCGTGACCTGCGCAGCAATACCGGCGGGCCCGACGAATTCATGATCCTGCCGGTCAAGCCGCTGAGCGAACCGCCCAGTTTCTCGGTCCTGCCTGAACCGACGCCGGGTGGCGCGAACCTGGTCGATCCCAATCCGCGCGGCGATGCGGTGGCGGCGCTGGGCGGACGGGCCGAGGCGATCGAGCCGCGCGGCGTGGCGGCCTCGGATGCGGCGCTGGTCGCCCAGGCCAGCCGCTACGGCGTGCAGGGCGACATCCGCCAGGTGCTGGCGCAGGAGGACGAACAGTTCCGCCAGCGCCGGGGCCGGTTCACCCAGTTCACGCTGTTCCGCACCGACCGCTACGAGCAGGTCTATCGCCGCCAGAAGCTGGACCCGTTCGAGGTGGAACAGGCCTTCCGCAACGCGGGCGCCGCGACGGTCACGAACCCGCCGAAGACCCGGCGCTGAAACCCGTCCTCACAATTTCGGCAGGCGCGCTTGATGTTCGGGCGCGCGACCGTACCTATCGTTTGAGTGAGAAGGGAGATTTGCGCATGATGCGAGCCATTCCGCTGATCCTGGGCCTGATGTGGTCCGGCGCCGCCGCGGCCCAGGGGATCGACGACGCCGTCACCACGTTCCGGCTGGACAACGGCATGGATGTCGTCGTGATCGAGGACCGCCGCGTTCCGGTCGTGCAGCACATGGTCTGGTATCGCGCCGGATCGGCGGACGAACCCGTCGGCCAGTCCGGCGTCGCGCATTTCCTGGAACACCTGCTGTTCAAGGCGACCGAAACGATGGAGTCGGGCGAATTGTCCGCGACCGTGGCCGCGAACGGGGGCCGTGACAACGCCTTCACCAGCTGGGACTACACCGCCTATTTCCAGCGCGTCGCGGCGGACCGGCTGGACCTGATGATGCGGATGGAGGCGGACCGGATGGTCAATATCCGCCTGACCGAGCGCGACATCGTCACCGAACGCCAGGTCATCATCGAGGAACGCAACCAGCGGGTCGAGAACAATCCCCGGGCGCTGTTTTCCGAACAGATGAACGCGGCGCAGTATCTCAACCACCGCTACGGCGTGCCCATCATCGGCTGGATGCACGAGATGGAGACGCTGGACATGGAGGACGCCCTGTCCTTCTACCGGACCCACTACGCCCCCAACAACGCGATCCTGATCGTGTCCGGCGATGTCGACCCCGAAGAGGTGCGCCGCCTGGCCGAGATCCATTACGGCCCGATCCCGGCGAACCCCGGCGTGCCCGAGCGCCTCCGGTCGACCGAGCCGCCGCAGACCGCGGAACGCCGGCTGGTCTTCCGCGACGCCCGCGTGGCGCAGCCCTATGTCAGCCGGTCCTACCTGGCCCCCGAGCGGGATCCGGGCGCGCAGGACAAGGCGGCGGCACTGACGATCCTGGCCGAGATCCTGGGCGGCGGCACCACCAGCTACCTGGTCGAGAAGCTGCAGTTCGACGCGCAGGTGGCGGTCTATGCAGGCGCGTTCTATCGCGGCATCTCGCTCGATGACACCACCTTCGACCTGGTCGTGGTGCCGGCGCCCGGCGTGACGCTGCAACAGGCCGAGGATGCGATGGACGCCGCCCTGGCGCAGTTCATCGAGGACGGTGTCGACCCCGAACAGCTGGAGCGCATCAAGATGCAGCTGCGCGCCTCCGAGATCTATGCCCGCGACAACGCGGAAGGCATCGCCCAGCGCTATGGCTCGGCCCTGACCAGCGGATTGACGGTGCAGGACGTGCAGGACTGGCCGCGTGTCCTGCAGGCGGTGACCGCCGAGGATATCGTCGAGGCCGCCCGCGCCGTCCTGCGGCGCGAGGCGTCCGTCACGGGCTGGCTGATGCAGGCAGAGGAGGCGATGCAATGATGGTGCGGTTCCTCGCGGCGTGCCTTGCCGCGCTTCTGGCCCTGCCCGCCTGGGCGGGGGTGAACATCCGCGAGATCACCTCGCCCGGCGGCATTTCGGCCTGGCTGGTCGAGGATCACTCGATCCCCTTCGTGGCGCTGGAATTGCGCTTCCGGGGCGGAACCTCGCTGGACGCGCCGGGCAAGCGGGGCGCCACCTACCTGATGAGCGCGCTGCTGGAAGAAGGCGCGGGCGATCTGGACGCGCGCGCCTATGCCCGCGCGCTGGAATCGCTGGCCGCGTCGATCAGCTATGACGCCTCGGACGACGACATCTCGGTCTCGGCGCGGTTTCTGACCGAGAACCGCGACCAGGCGGTGTCCCTGCTGCGGCTGGCGCTGATCGAGCCGCGCTTCGATGCCGATGCGGTGGAACGGGTGCGCCAGCAGGTCCTGTCGGGCCTGCGGTCCGATCTGGCCGATCCCAACGACATCGCCAGCGCCGCCTTCGCGAGGATGGCCTATGGCGATCATCCCTATGGCAGCGACGGCAAGGGCACGCTGGAGAGCGTCGCGGCGCTGACGCGGGACGACCTGGTGGCGGCGCACCGCGGCGCGCTGGCGCGCGACAGGCTCTATGTGGGCGCGGTGGGCGACATCACGGCCGAGGAACTGGGCGCGCTGGTCGATGCCCTTCTGGGCGATCTGCCGGCGACCGGCACGCCGATCCCCGGCCCGGCCGAGGTGACGATCGAGGGCGGCGTCACCGTGGTGCCCTTCGACACGCCGCAATCGGTGGCGATCTTCGGCCATGTCGGCCTGCCCCGCGATCACCCCGATTTCTTCCCGGCCTTCGTGATGAACCAGATCCTGGGCAGCGGCGGTTTCGAAAGCCGCCTGATGTCCGAGGTGCGCGAGAAACGCGGCCTGACCTATGGCGTCTATTCCTACCTGATGCCCAAGGACCTGGCCGCCGTCTACCTGGGCAGCGTGGCCTCGGCCAATGACCGCATGGCCGAGGCGATCGAGGTCATCCGCGCCGAATGGGCGCGCATGGCGACCGAAGGCGTGACACCCGAGGAACTGGAGGCCGCCAAGACCTACCTGACGGGCGAATACCCGTTGCGCTTCGACGGGCATGGCCGGATCGCCAGCATCATGACCGCGATGCAGATGCAGGAACTTGGCATCGACTACATCAACACCCGAAACGACAAGGTGAACGCCGTGACGCTCGAGGATGTGCGCCGGGTCGCGGCGCAGGTCCTCAAGCCGGAAAACCTGCATTTCGTCGTGGTGGGACAACCCGCCGGCCTCTGACGCCGGCGGGACTCGACTCGCGCATCGCGGGGCGCTAGATGAGAACAATACGTGAACATCTGGCCGCCACCCGCCCATGCCGAACCGGAGAATCCTGTCGCTGTGGTTTCCGCGCCTTGGCGCGGAGCGGATGCTGCGCGTCCTGCGCCGCGAGGGTGACGCGCCCTTCGGCATCGTGGACGAGATGCGCGGCGCGCAGGTTCTCAGCTCGCTCAACCGCGCGGCGGAGGGCGCGGGGCTGCGCGTGGGCCAGCCCCTGCGCGACGCCCATGCGATCTGCGCGGGCCTTGTCACCCGCGCCCGCAACGCCCCCGCCGAGGCCGCCTTCCTGACGGCGCTACGGCGCTGGGCGGGCAAGTTCTCGCCCTGGGTGGCGGAACAGGGGACGGACGGGCTGGTGATCGACCTGTCGGGCTGCGCGCATCTCTTCGGGGGCGAGGAGGCGCTGCTGGCCGTGGTCGAGACCGATTGCGCCGATCTGGGCCTCAGCGTGCGGATGGGCCTGGCCGATACGCTGGGCGCGGCCTGGGCGCTGGCGCGCTTCGCGGGCCGGGGCGCGGCGT
>SBFT01000103.1 GCA_006227805.1 Paracoccaceae bacterium | reverse complement strand
CCTTCGCCCAGTCGGATTTCCCGCGCCCGCGATAGTCCATCCGGATCATCCGGCAATCGGCCAGATGCGGCGCCACATAGTCGAAATCCCGCGTCGTCCGCGTCAGGCCGGACAGGCACAGGACGGGCAGCCCTTCGCCCTCGTCCTCATACCAGAGCTTCAGCCCGTCGCTCGAGGTGAAATGCGGCATGTCTCAGACCCCTGCCAGTTTCGGAATGTCGTGCAGCGTGCGCAGGGTCTGGCCGGGCGCGGCCCAGAGCCGGTCCTGCGGCTCGCCCGCGCGGTTCACCCAGACGGTGGCGAAGCCGTAGCCCGCCGCCGCCGCCGCGTCCCAGCCGTTCGAGGACACGAACAGAACCTCGCCCCGCGCGCAGCCGAAGCGTCGGCCAACAAGGTCATAGACGCTGTCATGCGGCTTGAAGACGCCCACGCTTTCCACCGACAGGACATCGTCCAGCACGTTGCCGATCCCCGCCGACTGCACCGCCCCCGCCAGCATCCGGGGCGAGCCGTTCGACAGGATCGCCGTGTTCAGCCCGCCCGCCTTCAGCGCGCCCAGCATGGCGGGCACCTCCTCGTAGGCCTGCAATTCCCAGTAGAGATCGAGCAGGCGCTGGCGCAACGCTGGATCGGCAAGGCCCATGGCCTCCAGAGCCCAGTCGAGACCGTCCTGCGTGACCTGCCAGAAATCGGTGTGCCGGCCCGCGACCGCGCGCAGCCAGGTGTATTGCAATTGCTTCTGGCGCCAATGCGCGGCGACCTGCGGCCAGGTCTCGGCCAGCGCCGGAAACGTCCCCTCGGCCGCCGCCTGACGCGCGGCCGCGGCCACGTCGAACAGCGTGCCATAGGCGTCGAATACGCATGTGGTGATCGGCATCTGCGCCCTCCCGCTTCGGGGTCAACTTGGCACAAGGGGCAGGGGGCCGGAAGACGCGATCGGCAGTGCGCCGCCTTTCGCCCCCCGCGCGCTTTACATTCGCGGACCGATCCCGCAGGCTGGCGGCCGAACCCCGAGAACCCGCATGTTGCTGCGGCCTCATCGACACTCCCCCAACAGATCGGACAGACATGACCCAGGTGAAGACCGGCGACACCGTGCGTATTCATTACACGGGCACCCTGACGGATGGCAGCACCTTCGACAGTTCCGAAGGCCGCGATCCGCTGCAATTCCAGGTGGGCTCGGGCCAGATCATCCCCGGCCTCGACGCCGCCCTGCCGGGCATGCGCGTGGGCGAGCGGAAAACCGTCGAAGTGCCCTGCGACGCGGCCTATGGCCCGGTCAATCCCGCCATGCGCCAGGCCGTTCCCCGCGAAGGGATCCCGGCCGAGATCCCGCTCGACATCGGCACCGCGTTGCAGATGCAGACACCGCAGGGCCAGGTCGTGCCGGTCACGGTCGTCGAGGTGAGCGAGACCGAAGTCACGCTGGACGCCAACCACCCGCTGGCGGGCCGCGACCTGGTCTTCGCGATCGAACTGGTCGAGATCGCCTGAACCGGGCCGCCCGGCGCCCCTCAGGGCGTCAGGCGGATGACGTTGACCTTGCTTTCCGGCATCACGCGCACGCGCGGCAGGTTCGAGGACAGGTTCTCGAACCGCTGGGCCGAGAAGATCGGCTCGGACGCCTTAACCTCACGGGTGACGGGGCGCACCGTCCGGTCGGTGACGGCCTCCTTGTTGGGAGCCTCGCCCGCCAGCCGCGTCCCGATGCTGGCCGCGCTGTGCTGGACGGCCGCGATCACGCGCGGCTCGGAGGCGACGACCAGACCGATCGCGGTGCCGAAGACCACGAAGGCCAGCCGCAAGGCCCAGCGCATCGCCACGCGCCGGGGGCTGACCAGAACAAGTTCCCTGCTTTCCGACATCGGACCGCCTTATCCGGGCGCCGCGTGACATGATCGCGACGCACACAATACCATAATAATTAGCGGCAGTTTTGCAGGACTTTCGGGCGGCAACACGGCGAAATCCCGGCGGAATCGGGGCGTTTGCCGGGGACGCGCCGGGGCCTGCCCGCCCCAGCGCGCTCAGAGGTTGTCGAACTGCGGCATCCCCAGGATGTGGAAGCCGCCATCGACATGGATGATCTCGCCCGTGGTGAAGCGGCCCGCGTCCGACACCAGATAGACCGCCGTGCCGCCAACGGCTTCCAGCGTCGCGTTCGAGCGCATGGGCGCGTTCATCTCGGTATGCTTGTAGGTCTTGCGCGCGCCCCCGATGGCTGCACCGGCCAGCGTCTTCATCGGGCCGGGGCTGATCGCGTTGACCCGGATCCCGTCGGGGCCAAGGTCGTTGGCCAGGTAGCGCGTGCTGGCTTCCAGCGCCGCCTTGGCGACGCCCATCACGTTGTAGCTGGGCACCACCTTCATGCTGCCCTGGTAGGTCAGCGTGATCATCGTGCCGCCGGCCTCCTTCATCAGAGGATAGGCGCGCCGCGCCACCTCGATGAAGGAATAGGCGCTGATGTCCATCGAGTTCTTGAAATTCGCCCGGCTGGTGTTCAGGAAGCGCCCCGTCAGTTCGGACTTGTCCGAATAGGCGATCGCATGGACCAGGAAGTCGATCGAGGGCCAGCGCGCGGCCAGGCCCTCGAAGGCCGCGTCCAGCGAGGCGTCGTCGGTGACATCCACATCCACCATGAAATCCGAGCCGACAGACTGTGCCAGGGGTTCCAGCCGCTTGCCGAAGGCCTCGCCCTGGTAGGTGAAGGCCAGCTCCGCCCCCGCCTCGTGCAGCGCCTTCGCGATGCCCCAGGCGATCGAGCGGTCATTGGCCACGCCCATGATCAGCCCGCGCTTGCCGTCCAGTACGCCGCCGCCCACTTCGCCCATGACACGTTACCCCAGATATCTCGACAGGATCATCGACCCGTTCGTGCCGCCAAAGCCGAAGCTGTTGGTCATCACGCTGTCCAGTCCCGCATGTTCCACGTATTCCGTCGCGATCTCGGCCGCGTGCAGCGCGGGGTCCAGCGTCTCGACGTTGATCGAGCGCGTGATGAAATCGCGGTCCAGCATGATCAGGCTGAAGATCGCCTCCAGCGCGCCCGCCGCGCCCTGGGCATGGCCCGTCATCGACTTGGTCGAACTGATGGGCGGCGTCTGCCCTTCCCCGAAGACGCGGCGCACGGCCTGCACCTCGCCCACATCGCCCACCGGCGTCGAGGTGCCATGCGCGTTGATATAGCCGACGCGGCGCCCCTCGGGCAGCGTCGACAGCGCCAGCCGCATCGCGCGCTCGCCGCCCTCGCCGCTGGGTGCGACCATGTCATGGCCATCGCTGGTGGCGGCGTATCCCGTCACCTCGGCATAGATCCTCGCGCCGCGCGCCTTCGCGCGCTCCAGCTCCTCCAGCACGACGATCCCGCCGCCGCCCGAGATGACGAAGCCGTCCCGGTTCGCATCGAACGCGCGCGAGGCCTTCTGGGGCGTGTCGTTGTATTTCGAGGACATCGCGCCCATCGCGTCGAAGAGGCACGACAGCGTCCAGTCCAGTTCCTCTCCGCCGCCCGCGAACATCACGTCCTGCTTGCCCATCATGATCTGTTCGGCCGCGTTGCCGATGCAATGCAGGCTGGTCGAACAGGCCGACGTGATCGAATAGTTGATCCCCTTGATCCGGTAGGCGGTGGCCAGGTTCGCGCTGACGGTCGAGGACATGCATTTCGGCACCGAAAACGGCCCGATCCGCTTGGTGGCGCCCGAACTCAGCACGGTCTGATGCGCCGCGAACATGGCACTTGTCGACGGCCCGCCCGACCCCGCCACAAGCCCCGTGCGCGGATTGACGATGTCGGCCTCCTCCAGCCCCGCATCCGCGATGGCCTGGCCCATGGCGATATGGGCATAGGCGGCGCCGGGTCCCATGAAGCGCAGGGCGCGCTTGTCGATGTGGTCGGCCACGTCGATCTTCAGCGTGCCCGCCACCTGGCTGCGGAACCCGTGTTCGGCCATCTCGGGGCTGGCGACGATGCCCGAGGTTCCCGCGCGCAGCGAGGCTTCGACCTCGGCCACGGTGTTCCCGATGGACGAGACGATGCCCATCCCAGTGACGACGACCCTGCGCATATGGCCTCTCCTGTCTTGCTACAGGCCTGTTTAGAGGGGCCCGCCGGGTGGCGCAAGGCGGATGGGGGCGGGGCCATGCGCCGCCGCCCATCCCCGACGCCCGGTTCCCCCTTGCCTCAGTCGCGCGGCGTCGAAGGCACGGCATGCAGGCACAGGGCATCTCCTGCGTGGCGGCCTTCGGCATGCTTAACCGGGCCCAGGTCCTCGATGACCGTGAGAGACGCGTCCAGCCTGTAGGCGCGCCCGTCGATCTCGGCGGTCTTCATGAACTTCAAGCCCGTGCAGGGCGCAGGTTCCGGGCCGGGGTCCATCTCCCTGCGGGCCCCGTCGAAGACCCGCAGCCGGAATTCCATCGGCTGTTCGTCAGTGCCTTGGCGCCAACTTAAGATCTGCCCGAAACCGCCTGCGCAGGGAAATTCGAAGCGATTCACCTCTGTCAGCGTGCGTGGGTCAAGCGCGGGAATACCGACCTTTCCGCCCGCGCAATCATGTCTCGTTCCAAATTGTCCCACGTCGATCAGATAAACGCCGTCGATCAGCGTGTAACCCCATGGAAGTTTCCCGATGCGAGTCCCCGTGGCGATTTCGACAATCATCTTTGAGCGATCGACCTTGAACAGCGGGGTCGGCTTTTCCGCCACGTGGGCAGGTGTCGCCCCGAGGCCCGGCGTCGCGGCGGCCGGTTGCGATGTCGCGGCCGCTGCCGCTGGTGCCTCTTGCGCGCGCAGTCGGTCCGCCGCCAGTCGGGCCAGCGTCGTCTGGGCAGGGTTGGTGGGGGCCGCCGTGGCAACCGGCTCTGCGGCAGCCGCGTCTTGCGGCTCGGCGGCAGCCGCGCCTTTCGCGCGCTCGGCCACAAGGCGCTCGATCGCGGCCCTGGCCGGATCGGGTTTGCCCTCCTCCTCCGTCTCCTCGAGGGCCGCCACGACCTCGCGTTCCGCCGCGACCAGATCCCCGATCCCGATGCCGAGCGCCACGACGATCGGCGGGAACGCGAAGTATCCAATGCTGTCCAGCACACCGTCCGCGATGAGCGCGCGGGCCGTCTCGGCCGGCACGGGCGATCCGCCCAGGTCGGCGCACCAGTCCGGGCCCAGCATGTCGGGCAGGTCGTTGCGCGCCCCGATCAGGGGCATGCGGGCATTGGCGCAGAAGAAATTCCCCAGCCCCGGGTTGGACGCCACGTTGAAGGGCTGGCTGTCCCCGCGCGCGATGACGCCCGGCTGGCACCTGAAGCTCAGCGACGACACCCCTCCATCCATGAGGACAGCGTTGTTGTGCAGGACGAAGCCCAGATGCAGGATCGACACCCCCGCCTCGTTGTCGGGGCCGATGGGCACCGTCCTTTGCTGGCCGCGGATCGTCATCCGCGCGGTCCCGGTCAGATCGCGCACCCGCAGCCCGCAATTCACGATGGGCGCGCCCATCAGGGCCGACACCCGGATCAGGTAGTCCAGATCGAATTCCAGATCGGCACTGGCCCCGCCCACCAGCCCGGTCTTGCCGACCCGGATATCCGACAGGACGCCCGACGCCTCCACATCCAGGTCGGCGGCGGCCAGGCCCGGCAAAGCAAGAAGGACACAGCACGCATATGCAACGAACCGGCCGCCGGTCGATTTCGGTCGAAACGCCATCGCAGGAACAAGCGCCCTGCCAGCGGCCAGCACTCCTGCGAACAAGGCACTTGAACAGGTTCTTCTCATGCACGTTCCACGATCGGTTCCGATTGGAGTTTCACTCGTTTCACCCCGATTGAATATCGCGCGGCTATCGCAGGTTTATCCACCGGGACAACTCTCCCGTTCGGTCGCATTGCAAAGCGATACGCTGCAAGGCGCTTGTGAACCCGACCGCCGAGAATTCGATTTCCATCTGCTTGCGCGTATATTGATCCGTTCCGATCACCTTGATGCGCTGCCCGGCCTGTAAGGCGCGGGTCACCGCGCTCCAATCGCCCTTTGGAACCACGTTTATTCCATCTTCGTGGACCTTCAATTCGAATGTGCGGTCGTCGACCATCAGCGTGATCGGAAAATCCGACCGGAGATTATTCGGATACAATAACGGCAAACCTATCCAGGACCTGTCCCACTCCGG
>SBFT01000110.1 GCA_006227805.1 Paracoccaceae bacterium | reverse complement strand
CTTTTCACGACCAGCTGCTGAGCGCATGGCCGGCGGCGTCCCCTGCCGCCGGCCCATCCCCATTCCGGACAAAGGGCCAACGCAGATGTCGAACATCATCCAACTGACCCTGCCCGCGCGGAACCGGGACCGCGCCCAGCGACTGACGGCGCTGGCGGAATGCTTCGCTTCGGAACGCCGCTTCGGGGACGACGTCTTCTGGCTGAAGGAAAACGCCGAATACCTCAACATCTGCGAAACCGGCGGCTTGCGCCTGCCCGGCGCCGCGCTCGACGCTTATCTGGGCTTCTATGACCATGCGTGCGAGCGCCTGACCTTCTTTCCCCAGTATTACCGCTTCCTGCTGTCGATCACGCTCGACCTCGAGGATCTGGGAATGCCGGGCGACATCGGGGCGCGCATGGTCGAGACCGCCGCGCGCCAGGGCCTGGCCGAGGCCGAACTCTCGGATCTGCAACGCGCCGAGGCGCGCCGCCTGATGGCGCGGCGCGGCCAGGACGAACTGGCCTGGGACACGGGGCTCGACGACCGGCTGCGCCGCTTTGTCGGGCGGACCGCCACCTTCGCCCTGCCCAACAAGAAGGCGGCCTATGAACTGACGCATGTCGTCTTCTACCTCTCGGAATACGGGCGGCGCGATCCGGGGCTGGCGCCCGAGGCGATCACCAGCCTGACCTTCGCAGGGGTTCTGGCCTTCCTCGATCAGAACGCCGACCTCCTGGCCGAGATCTGCGTGGCGCTGCGCTTTGCCGGGCAGACGCCGCCCCGTCCCTGGGAAGACTGGCTGGACCGCTTCGCACGGGACTTCCGGATCGAGACGGGGGACCACGTCTCGGTCCAGGACGCGTATCACGACTATCTGGTGACCAACTGGTATCTTGCGGTCCGGGGGCGCGAGGCCTTCCCCGAGGCGCCCGAGGCGGGCCGCGCCGGTTTCACGCGACGCGCCTCGTTCGCGGGGCCGCTGCGCGCGATCTCCGACGTGATCTACCGCATGGGCCCGATGCGCAGCGGCGACTGGAGCGCCATGCGCCCCAGCCTGTGCGAGGCGCTGGACGGCCCCGGCTGCAGCATCCTGATGCAGGCCGCCGACAGCGTTGGCAACTTTGACGTGTTTTTCCATGACTTTGCTCGCGCAGTGTGTCATGGTGAGCCCATCAAGGAGGCGGCTGTATGAGTGCTGTGCCTTTTGCCCGCGGTTCGGGCGTGCTGCTGGGGGTGGGCCTCGTCGTCCTCTACACCGGTGTCCTGTCAGGGGCGGATGCGATCACGAAGATGATCGCCGCCACCTTCGACGCGCCGCAACTCTACGCCATCTCGGGCCTGATCGTCGTGGCGATCTGCGTTGCGGCGGCGTCGCTTCGGGGTATGCCGCGCGAAAGGCTGGCCACGACCTGTCCCCGCGCGATGGGGCTGCGTTCGCTTGCCACCATCGCCGCCACGATCGGCTTCTTCAACGCCCTGCACATGCTGCCCCTGGCGCAGGTCTTCGTCTTCATCGGGCTGATGCCCATCCTGGCGGGGCTGATGTCGGGCCCGATCCTGGGCGAACAGGTCCGGCCCGCCGCCTGGATCGCGCTGGCGGCGGGTTTCGTGGGCATGTTGTGCCTGTTTCCCGCCGGGCTGCAGGCGGTCGGCGCGGGCCATGTCTGGGCCCTCCTGGGCGCGGTCGCGGGCACCTTTTCGCTGGTGCTGGCGCGGTTCATTGCGCGGTTCGAACAGAATACGCTGGCCCAGGTCTTCTATCCCAACCTGGCGCTGGGGCTGGCCATGGCGCTGGCGCTGCCCTTCTTCTGGCGCCCGATGACCATGGCCGACCTGGGCTGGGTGCTGGCCTATGCGGGCCTTCTGTTCCTGGCGCGCTGGCTGGTCGTGCTGGCCTTGCGCCAGATGGCGGCCTATGTGGTCGTGCCGCTTCTGAACGTCCAGTTCGTCTGGATGGTGGCGCTGGGGGCCTGGGTCTTCGGGGAATGGCCCGCCGCCACGACGATCCTGGGTGCTGCGATCATCGTGGCCTCGGGGGTGTTCATGGTCTGGGACCAGATGCTGCCCGGACTGGCCGGGGAAAAGGCCTCCGGACCCTCGGACCTGCAGACCGATCCCTGAGGCCGCGATCCCGTCAGATCGAGAACGACGTCCCGCAGCCGCAGGAGCTGGTGGCGTTGGGGTTGTCGATGACGAAGCGCGCGCCGATCAACTCGTCGCTGAAATCGATCACCGCGTTTTCCAGGAAGGGCAGGGACACCGCGTCCACCACCACCTTCTGGCCCGCGCCTTCCAGAACCAGGTCATCGGGCCTGGGCGCGTCCAGGGCGATCTCGTACTGGAAGCCGGAACATCCGCCCCCCTCGACCGCCACCCGCAGCGCCTGTCCCTGGTCCGCCGCGCCGATTTCGGCCAGCCGGGCAAAGGCGCGTTCGGTCACTTTCGGGGGCAGGTTCATGGCGACACCGCTGGTTTCAATTCGTCCTGCCATCAAATATAGAAGGCCTGGGGACCCAACTCAAGGACGGGAGCGGTGATGCGCGCGGCCTATGCCTGCGATCCGGCGCACAGCAGGGGACGGCTTGTGCATGAGGAGGAATCGAGCTTTCGCTCCTGCTTTCAGCGGGACCGCGACCGCATCATCCATTCCAGCGCCTTCCGCCGCCTCAAGCACAAGACGCAGGTCTTCATCGAGCACGAGGGCGACTACTATCGCACGCGCCTCACCCATTCGATCGAGGTGGCGCAGGTGGCGCGCACGATTTCCGGCACGCTGGGCCTGAACGGCGAGTTGACCGAGGCCGTGGCGCTGGCCCATGACCTGGGTCATCCGCCCTTCGGCCATACCGGCGAGGATGCGCTGCAGGAACTGATGGCGCCCCATGGCGGCTTCGACCACAACGCGCAGGCGATCCGCATCGTCACCCATCTGGAACGCCATTACGCCAGTTTCGACGGCCTGAACCTGACCTGGGAGACGCTGGAAGGCATCGCCAAGCACAATGGTCCCGTGACGCCCCTCCGGGGCGATGGACCTGTGACGGGCGACATCCCCTGGGCGCTGGCCGCCTATACCGCGCGGCATGACCTGGAACTCGACACCTATGCCAGCGCCGAGGCGCAGGTCGCGGCGATCGCGGACGACATCGCCTACAACCACCACGATCTGCATGACGGGTTGCGGGCCGAGTTGTTCTCGACCGACGAACTGGCCGAACTGCCGATCCTGCACGCCTGTTTCGCCGAGGTCGACCGCCTCTATCCCGGCCTCAACTATTACCGGCGCCGGCACGAGGCGCTGCGCCGCTTCTTCGGTATCCTGGTCGAGGACGTGATCGCCTTCGCCCGCGCACGACTGGCCGAGATCGACGCCCGCAGCCCCGCCGACATCCGCAATGCCGGGCGCGGCGTGATCCGGTTTTCCGATCCGCTGTTCGAGGATCTGAAGGTGATCCGCGCCTTCCTCTTCGAGCGCATGTACCGCGCGCCCAGCGTGGTCGAGATGCGCGCGAAGGTGACGGACGTGGTCCATGACCTCTTTCCGTTCTTCCTGTCCCATCCGCTGGAACTGCCGAAGCAATGGCGCAAGGACGTGGACGAGGCGGAAGGCGAGACCGCGCTGGCCCGGATCGTCTGCGACTACATCTCGGGGATGACGGACCGCTTCGCGCTTCAGGAACATGCAAGGCTGATCGGGGGGGCGCCCCCGGTTGGCCGTTGACGTGGCTTCCAAGGCTGCTAAACCCCGCCCATTCAGATCAGGATTGCTCCGATGAACCTATTCGCCGATATCCGCGTGCTCGTGATCGACGCGCTGGGCCAGATGCAGGCGGCGGGTGCGCTGCCGCCGGGTCTCGACACCGCCAATGTGGCGGTCGAGCCGCCGCGCGACGCCGCGCATGGCGACATGGCGACCAATGCCGCGATGGTGCTGGCGGGCCCCGCGAAGGCCAGGCCGCGCGACATCGCCGAGGACCTGGCCCGGCGCCTGGCCGCCGATCCCCGCATCGCCTCGGCCGAGGTCGCGGGCCCGGGCTTCATCAACCTGCGCCTGGCCGATGGCGTCTGGCAGGGCGTGCTGGGCCGGGTGCTGTCGGACGGTGCGGATTTCGGGCGCTCGCAGATGGGCGCGGGCCTGCGCGTGAACGTCGAATATGTCAGCGCCAACCCCACCGGCCCCCTGCATGTGGGCCATACCCGGGGCGCGGTCTTCGGCGACGCGCTGGCCAGCCTTCTGGCCTACGCGGGCTATGACGTCACGCGCGAATATTACATCAACGACGGCGGCGCCCAGGTCGATGTGCTGGCCCGGTCGGTCTACATGCGCTATCTCGAGGCGCACGATCTGTCCGTCGACTGGCCCGACGGCAGCTATCCCGGCGACTACCTGATCGACGTGGGCGAGGCGCTGAAGGCCAAGGTGGGCGACCGCTGGCTGAACGCCCCCGAGACCGAGTGGCTGGAGCCCATCCGCGATTTCGCCACCGACGCGATGATGGAGCTGATCCGCGCGGACCTCGCCACGCTGGGCGTGGAGATGGATGTCTTCTATTCCGAGAAATCGCTCTACGGCACCGGCAAGATCGAGGCGGCGCTGGCCGATCTCGCCTCGAAGGGGCTGATCTACGAAGGCGTGCTCGAGCCCCCAAAGGGCAAGACCCCCGAGGACTGGGAGCCGCGCGAACAGACGCTGTTCCGCTCGACCGCGCATGGCGACGACGTCGACCGCCCGGTGAAGAAATCCGACGGCAGCTGGACCTATTTCGCGCCCGACATCGCCTATCACTACGACAAGGTGCAGCGCGGCTTCGACATGCTGATCGACATCTTCGGCGCCGATCACGGGGGCTATGTCAAGCGGATGAAGGCGGCCGTGTCGGCGCTGTCGGGGGGGCGCGTGTCCCTCGACATCAAGCTGATGCAACTGGTCAAGCTGTGGAAGAACGGCGAACCCTTCAAGATGTCGAAACGCGCGGGCAACTTCGTCACCCTGCGCGACGTGGTCGAGCAGGTGGGCACCGACGTGACGCGCTTCGTCATGCTGACCCGCAAGAACGACGCGACGCTGGATTTCGACTTCGACAAGGTGCTGGAACAGAGCCGCGAGAACCCGGTCTTCTATGTCCAGTACGCCCATGCGCGGGTCATGAGCGTGTTGCGCCGCGCGGCCGAGGCGGGCATCGCGGTCGATGACGCAACGCTGCGGGCGGCGGACCTCTCGGGCATGACGCACCCGGCCGAACTGGCGGTCGCGCGCAAGCTCGCCGAATGGCCGCGCCTCGTCGAGATCGCCGCGCGCGGCAACGAACCCCACCGCATCGCCTTCTATCTCTACGAACTGGCGGGCGATTTCCACGCGCTCTGGAACCGGGGCAACGACGAACCTGCCCTGCGGTTCATCCAGGAGGGCGATGCGGCCACCTCACAGGCGAAAATCGCCCTTGCGCGGGCTGTTTCCGTTGTGATTTCCGCAGGTCTTGGTATTCTTGGCGTCACTCCGGTCAACGAGATGTAGGGCAACAAGCCCTGCGCATACCGGCGGATGAGGCAGACCCAAGAACCCTGACCTGGCCGCAAGGCCCGGATCGGGCAGTGAGGCGGACATGGCAGAGATCTACGGCACACGACCCGTGGCCGATCGCGACCCCGAGGAACCGGCGGGGTTGGGCGGCAACCTGAAGGCGGCGACGAACCTCATGGGCGCGGCGGTTTCGCTGGCCCTGCTGGTGGGTGTGGGCGTCTGGGGATACAAGCTCCTGATGCGCGATGTCAGCGGCATCCCGGTGGTGCGCGCGATCGAGGGCCCGATGCGGGTGCAGCCGGAAAACCCCGGCGGCGACGATGCCGACCACCAGGGTCTGGCGGTGAACGCGGTCGCCGCCATCGGCACCGCCGAGGCGCCCCCCGACCGGCTGGTCCTGGCGCCGCGCCCGGTCGAACTGGCCGAGGAAGACCAGCCCGTCGCGCAAATGATCCGGCCCGTGGCGCGCGACGACACCGCAACGGTCGCTCCGGCCGCCGCTGTCCCCGGCGACGGGCCCCAGCCTCCGCTGGCGGTCGAAGAGCCCGAGGCGATGGCCGCGGCCAGTCCCGGGCCCGGCATCGAACCCGGACCGGAACCGGGCGCCGAAACCGACGCGACCCAATCCGCGATCGATGCCATCGTGGCGCAACTGGCAGGTGCCGTGCGCCCGGTC
>SBFT01000063.1 GCA_006227805.1 Paracoccaceae bacterium | reverse complement strand
CGACAGCCACTGCCACCTCGATTTCCCCGATTTCGAGGGCGAGTTGCCTCAGGTCGTGGCGCGCGCCCATTCGGCCGGCGTCACGCGAATGGTCACGATCTGCACCCGACCCGGCGCCGAGCCGAGCGTCCGCGCCATCGCCGAGGCGCACCGTTCCGTCTTCTACGCCGCGGGTCTGCACCCGATGAGCGTGGCGACCGAGCCGCCGGTCACCGCCGATCAGCTGATCGCGATGGCCCGGCACCCGAAATGCGTCGGCATCGGCGAGACGGGCCTCGACTATCACTACACCGCCGAAAGCGCCGAGGCCCAGCAGGTCTCGCTGCGCATCCATGTCGCGGCCGCGCGCCAGACCGGCCTGCCGCTGATCATCCACGCCCGCGACGCGGATGACGACATGGCCCGCATCCTGGCCGAGGAATACCGCAACGGGGCCTATTCCTGCGTCATGCACTGCTTCTCGTCGGGCGCGGGGCTGGCGCGCGCAGCACTCGACCTGGGCTTCTACCTCTCGATGTCCGGCATCGCCGCCTTCCCCAGAAGCCAGGAGTTGCGCGACATCTTCGCCGCGGCCCCACTCGACCGCATCCTCGTCGAAACCGACGCGCCCTACCTCGCGCCGCCACCGCACCGGGGCAAGCGGAACGAACCGGCCTATGCCGCACATACGGCCCGCGTGGGCGCCGATCTCTTCGGCCTCGACTACGCGGATTTCGCGGCCCGGACACAGGCCAATTTCGACCGCCTCTTCACCAAGGCCGCGGACTGGAAGGCCGCCGCATGACCGACAGCCTGCGCGTCACGATCCTGGGCTGCGGATCATCGGGCGGTGTGCCGCGGCTGGGCGGCCACTGGGGCGATTGCGACCCCGACAACCCGAAGAATCGCCGCCTCCGCTGTTCGATCCTGGTGGAACGCGACGGGCCGGACGGCACCACGTCCGTGCTGGTCGACACCTCGCCCGACCTGCGCGCGCAATTGCTGACGACCGGCACGGGCCGTCTCGACGGGGTGGTCTACACCCATTCCCATGCCGATCATGTCCACGGCATCGACGACCTGCGCATGATCGTCTTCAACATGCGCGCGCGCCTGCCCGTCTGGGCCGATGGCGACACGCAGAACGCGCTCTTCTCGCGCTTCGGCTATGCCTTCGTGCAGCCCGAAGGCTCGCCCTATCCGCCGATCCTCGACATGAAGACGATCTCGGGACCCTTCGAGGTGCCGGGTCCCGGGGGGCCCATCCCCTTCCGGCCCTTCGAGGTCGGCCATGGCAGCATCGAGGCGCTGGGCTTCCGTATCGGCCCGCTCGCCTACCTGCCCGACGCGGCCGAGATCTACGACGCGGCCTGGGCCGAACTTGCCGATCTCGACGTCTGGATCGTCGATGCGCTGCGCCGCACGCCGCACCCGACCCATGCCCACCTGGCCCGCACGCTGGAATGGATCGACCGCGCCGCGCCCCGGCGCGCGGTGCTGACCAACATGCATGTCGATCTCGACTACGCTACCGTCCTGGCCGAGACACCCGAGATCGTCGAACCCGCCTATGACGGCATGGTGATCGAGGTTCCGTTGTGACCGCTCCCCGGCCTCTTTCTGGTCGCAAATACGCAAATCCCGACCTCGCCGCCGGCATGACGCCCAGATGCTGCAGACCCTGATCGACGTCATCCTGCCGGTTTTCCTGGTGATCGGCGCAGGTTATGCCACGACGCGCTCGGGCTTCCTGACCTCCGAGCATATCGACGGGATCACCCGGTTCAGCCAGGGCTTCGCGATCCCCTGCCTTCTGTTCGCCGCCATCGCCAAGCTCGACCTCGGTGTAGGGTTCGACCCGGGCCTGCTGACCGCCTTCTATGTCGGCGCGGGGGCCTGCTTCACGCTCGGGATCCTGGGCGCGCGCTTTCTCTTCAGGCGCGATCTCGAGGATGCGGTGGCGATCGGCTTCTGCTGCCTCTTCTCGAACTCGGTCCTGCTGGGCCTGCCGCTGACCGAACGCGCCTATGGCGCCGACGGGCTTGCGGGCAATTTCGCGATCGTGGCCCTGCATTCGCCCTTCTGCTACGGGCTCGGCATCACGGTGATGGAGATCGTGCGCAACCGCGGCCAGAGCGGGCTCATGCTGCTGCGTTCGGTCACCAAGGCGATCTTCTCGAACACGCTGATCCTCGGCATCTCGCTCGGGTTCCTGTTCAACGTCACCGGCTGGTCGCTGCCCACGGCGATCGACGACGCCCTGTCGCTGATCATCGCCGCGGCGCTTCCGGCGGCACTTTTCGCCCTGGGGGGTGTGCTGGTCCAGTATCGCCCCGAAGGCGATTTCCGCATCATCGCGATGGTCTGCGCCATCGCGCTGCTGATCCATCCCGCCATCACCTACGGGCTCGGCCGCAGTTTCGATCTGCCGCAGGACCTGTTCCGCTCGGGGGTGCTGACCGCCGCGATGGCGCCGGGCTTCAACGCCTATCTCTTCGCCAACATGTATGGCAGGGCGAAACGGGTCGCCGCCTCCTCGGTGCTGATCGCGACCGGCGTCTCGATCCTGACCGCCTGGGGCTGGCTGATCGTCCTGGCCTGAGGGCCTGACCTGGATCAAGGCAGGCGCGCTCCCGGCCTGCCAGGATGCACCGCATCCCCGCTCCCTGTCCCTGCCCCCAAAGGCTGACGCCCATGCCCGACCAGACCGACAGCATCGCCCGCACCCTGGGCCTCGACGGGGCCGCCCGCCCGCGCAGGTCCTGGGCCTGGCTCCTCGGCCTGGGGCTCCTGCTGACGCTGGGCATCGCCTATGTCATAGGCGGCCCCGCGACACGCGGCGCCGCGCACTACCTCACGGACGAGGCGCGCTCCGGCAGCCTGACCGTGACCGTCACCGCGACCGGCACGGTCGAGCCCACGAACCTGGTCGAGATTTCCAGCGAGCTTTCCGGCACGCTGGCCAGCGTCGAGGTCGACTTCAACGACGAGGTCGACGTCGGCACGCCGCTTGCGCGGCTCGACGTGACGCAGCTGGAAGCCCAGGTCGAGATCGCCAGGGCCGCGCTCGACGTCGCCGTCGCCAGCGTCGCGCGCGCCGAAGCCACCTTGCAGGACGCCCGCGCCAAGTTCGACATCGCGCTGGATCTCGACCGGCGCGGCATCACCTCGCATCAGAGTTTCCTGACCGCCCGCGCCACCTTCGACCGCGCCAGGGCCGATCTTCAGGCCGCATTGGCCGACCGTCGCCTGGCCCGGGCGCAGCTGGACCTGCATCAGGGCGATCTGGACAAGGCCTGCATCTGCTCGCCGATCCGGGGCGTCGTGCTGGACCGCGCGGTCGATCCCGGCCAGATCATCGCCGCCACGCTGTCGGCGCCTGTCCTGTTCACCATCGCCGAGGACCTGCGCCAGATGGAGTTGCGCGTCGACATAGACGAGGCCGACATCGGCCGCGTCAAGCCGGGCGACCCGGCCAGTTTCACCGTCGATGCCTATGACGACCGCCGCTTTCCGGCCCGCATCACCGAAGTGCGCTTCGCCCCGCAGACCATCGAGGGCGTGGTGACCTACAAGGCGATCCTGGGGATCGACAACGCCGATCTTGCCCTGCGCCCCGGGATGACGGCCACGGCCGAAATCGCTGTGGCGCGGATCGAGGACGCGCTCCTCGTGCCCAATGCGGCCTTGCGCTTTTCCCCGCCGGTCGAGGCCGAGGACGCGAATGACCGCAGCGGCCTTCTGGGGATGCTGATCCCGACCCGGCAGCCCGACCGTCAGGGCGGCGACATGCGCACGCTCTGGGTCCTGCGCGGCGGACAGCCCTCCGAGATAGAGGTGCGCGTTGGCGAAACCGATGGCCGCCACACCCGGATCCGCGAGGGCGCGCTGGCGCCCGGTGACCGGGTGATCGTCGGGATCGCCGATGGCTGATCCGCTGATCCGCCTGCGCGGCATATCCCGCGTCTATGGCAACGGCGACATCGCGGTCCATGCGCTCGACCGCGTCGATCTGGACATCGCCGAGGGCGAATTCGTCGCCATCATGGGTCCTTCGGGCTCGGGCAAGTCCACGGCGCTGAACGTGATCGGATGCCTCGACAGCCCGACTTCGGGCACCTATCACTTCGACGGGGTCGAAGTGGCGAACCTGACGCGCGACCAGCGCGCGCTGTTGCGGCGGCACTACCTGGGCTTCGTCTTCCAGGGCTACAACCTTCTGGCGCGCACAAGCGCCCTGCACAACGTCGAACTGCCCCTGATCTACAAGGGCCTGCCCAGCGAGGCCCGGCACGCGGCCGCGCGCGCGGCCCTGGCCAAGGTCGGCCTGGCCGACCGCGCGCATCACGATCCCGGCGCATTGTCGGGCGGCCAGCAGCAGCGCGTGGCGATCGCCCGCGCGCTGGTGGGAAACCCGCGCGTCGTGCTGGCGGATGAACCCACGGGCAATCTCGACACGAAGATGTCGGCCGAGATCATGGAATTGCTGGCTCGGCTCAACCGCGACGAAGGCCTGACCATCATCATGGTCACCCATGAGGACGACATGGCCCGTTTCGCCCGCCGGCTGATCTGGATGGTGGACGGGCGCATCGACCGCGACGGCCCCACCCCGAGGGCGGCCTGATGCTGCGCGAGACCCTGCGCCTGGCGATCCAGGCCATCTTCCGCAACGCCTTCCGGTCCTTCCTGACCGTGCTCGGCATCGTCATCGGCGTCGGGGCCGTGATCGCGATGATCACGGTTGGACAGGGCTCGGCCCGGCAGGTGACCGAGGATGTCGAGAAACTGGGATCGAACGTGCTGATGGTGCTGCCCGGCAAGGACGCGATGCAGGGCGGGCCCGGCGGGTCGGTCGACCCGCCCTTCTCGCTGCGCGACGCGCGGCTGGTGGCCGAGGAACTGCCCTTCGTCGAGATCGCGGCGCCCGTCGCGTTTTCCCGTGGCCGCGTCGTCTTCGGCAACGAGAACTGGCTGACCGACATCGTCGGCACCGACAACGGATACATCACCGCCGCGAAATGGGAGGTGGCGCGGGGACGCCTCTTCGAGGAGGGCGACCTGCGCGGCGGCAAGCCGGTCTGCGTGATCGGCGAGACCGTCCGGGACCGCCTGTTCGGCCCCTCTGACCCGATCGGCGAGACCCTGAGGATCAAGTCGCTGTCCTGCCAGGTCGTGGGCCTTCTGGCCTCGAAAGGGGCCTCGACCTTCGGCGCGGACCAGGACGACTTCGTGATCATGCCGATCCGCACCTTCCACCGGCGCATCGCGGGCAACACCGATGTCTCGATGATCTACATCTCGGCCGCGGACGCGATGCCGCTCGCCCGGGCGCGCGAGGACGTCACATTGCTGATGCGCGAGATCCGCCGCATCGGCCCGGGCGAGGAAGACGATTTCACCGTCGCCGACATGGAGCAGTTCGCCACCATGCTGTCGGGGATCACGAATGTCCTGACCGGGCTTCTGTCGGCGGTGGCGGCGGTCAGCCTGCTGGTGGGCGGGATCGGGATCATGAACATCATGCTGGTCAGCGTGACCGAACGCACCCGCGAGATCGGCATCCGCCTGGCCATCGGGGCCACGGGACGGCAGGTCCTGGCGCAGTTCCTGGTCGAGGCGATCGTGCTGTCGCTGATCGGCGGGATCCTGGGGATCCTGTTCGGGCTGGGGATGGGGCTGGCCGGCGCCCGGTGGCTGAACGTGCCCTTCGCGCCCGAGGCGCGGATCGTGCTGATCGCCTTCGGCTTCTCGGCACTGGTGGGGGTGGTCTTCGGCTATTTCCCGGCGCGCCGCGCGGCCCGCATGGACCCGATCGAGGCGCTGCGCCACGATTGACCCGGGCTTTCGGGGATGATGGTGCGGTCGAGAAGACTCGAACTTCCACTCCGGTTAAGGAACAGCGACCTCAACGCTGCGCGTCTACCAATTCCGCCACGACCGCACTGTCCTGACTGGCGGCGGGTTTAGCGAAGCGCGCCTGCAATGTGAAGCGGTTTTTTGGGCTGCCCCGACCACAAGACAAAACCCCCGCGCCGGGGGCGCGGGGGTCTCGGTTCCAGGGGCTTTCCGGCGGGGTTACGGCTTGACCGTGAAGGTCGGCACGGTGGTGCCGGTCGCCGCGGCCGGTTGCACCGGCGCCGCAGCCGGGGCGCCGCCCGTGCGCGCGACCGCCTGTTGCAGCAGGCTCGCGCGGGCCGGATC
>SBFT01000272.1 GCA_006227805.1 Paracoccaceae bacterium | reverse complement strand
GCGCGCGCCGTGCTGCCCTCAGCCGATCCAGCGCGCGGTGAGATCGAAGGCCGAGTCATACCCGAAGAGCGCGACCGCCCCGCCGGTATGCAGGAAGACCACCCGCTCGCCCTTCCCGAAATGGCCCTTGCGGATCAGGTCGATCAGTCCTGCCGCGCCCTTGGCGGAATAGACCGGGTCGAGGAGGATCCCCTCGAGTTCTGCGAACATCGCGATGGCTTCCAGCCCGCCTTCCGTCGGGATGCCGTATCCCTCGCCCACGTAATCGGTATTGGCCACCACGTCCCCGCGCGCGACCACGCCGGGACAGCCCAGTTTCTCCGCCGTGGCGCAGGCCAGGGTGTAGACGTTCTCCTCCTGCTTGGCCTTCGGCGCGCGCACGCCGATCCCCAGCAGCGGGATCCCTGCGTTCATGGCCTTCAGCCCGGCGATCAGGCCCGCCTGGGTGCCGGCGCTGCCCGTTGCATGGACGATGTGATCGACGCGCAGGCCGCGGTCGTTGAACTGGCCCAGCATCTCGAAGGCGCAGTTGACATAGCCCAGCGCCCCCGTCGGGTTCGACCCGCCGCCGGGGATCGTGTAGACCTTGCGGCCCTCGGCGCGGAAGCGGTCGGCGACCTTTTCCATCTCGGCATTCATGTCCAGCCCGCCCGGGCGCTTCTCGGTCGTGGCGCCGTGCAGGTGGTCCAGAAGGACGTTGCCGTTGTTGTTGTAGTTGGCGTTGTTCGATCCCGTGCGGTCTTCCAGCAGGATGTGGCAGGCCATGCCCATCTTGGCGGCGAAGGCGGCAGTCTGGCGGGCATGGTTCGATTGCGTGGCCCCTTGCGTCATCACCATGTCGGCGCCCTGCATCTCGGCCTCGGCCATCAGGAATTCCAGCTTGCGCGTCTTGTTGCCGCCGGTGGACAGGCCCGTGCAATCATCGCGCTTGATCCAGAGCTCGGGCCCGCCCAGTTCGGCAGACAGCCGGTCCAGCCTTTCGAGCGGCGTCGGCAGGTGGGCGAGGAAACGGCGGGGATAGCGGGCAAGATGCATGGTCGGGTGTCCTGTCTGGTGTGGCCCGACCCTAGAGCGGGTCCGGTGTCTTCACTAATGCGAATTCCGCGTAACTCCATGCCGTTCCTGCATGAAGGCTGGCGCGGGCCGGCTCCAGCGCCGTCAGAGCGCCGCCCAGACCGCCTCGCCGGTCCTGTCGAGCCGCCCCGGCGAACAGAAGAGCGACAAGGTCAGCGTGGCCGCCCAGCTGTCGCCGCCCACGCGCAGGATCCGGCCCTCCGCCATTTCGGCGGCGATCACACTTTCGGGCAGCCAGGCGACGCCGCTGCCGTCCAGCGTCCGGCGCTTGATGGCTTCGGTCAGGCCATCCATGTAGCACAGCGCCAGGGGCGGCTCGCGCGCGCCGATCGTCTGGTCGACGACGGTGCCCAGGAAACTGGACGGGTCATAGCCCAGGTAGGGGATCCGCCTGCCGTCGGGCCGGTCCAGCGACCAGCCGTTGCGCCGCGCCGCCTCGGCCTGGGCGACGGGGAACATCTGTTCGGTGCCTATGTCCTTGCGGGCGAATTGCGCCTCGTCGAATTCGGGCTGGACGCCGCGATGGCTGTAATAGAGCAGGAAGTCGCAATTGCCGTCCGACAGCATCTGGCAGCAGGCCCGCAGGTGGTCGGAATAGACGCGCACCCGCAGGTTGGGGATGTCGCGCTCCATCTCGCTGATCCGGCGCGACAGGAAGTTGACCGAAATCGTGTGCAGCACCGCGAAACGCTGGAAGGCGGTGACGCCGCGCTCCTGGGCGCGCAGGGTCTGGCGGATGTCGGTCAGCTCGGCGATGGCGTTGCGCGCCACCGGAAGGAACTGGAGCCCCGCCTCGGACAGCTGCACCGGATAACTGGAACGCTTAATTAATGGGATACCGATCCAATTTTCGAGCGCTTTTATCCGGCGGCTGAATGCGGGCTGCGTGATGTTGCGTTCTTCCGCGGCACGCGTGAAATTCAGCGTGCGGGCAAGGCAGACGAAATCCTGTAGCCAATTCAAGTCCATAGCGCATCCCTGTCCGATGATAGACCGCGACCCCATGGCAAGTCATGCAAAACCTGCATGATTGAATGACATGTTTGAATTGGCGCGCAAAGACCGGGCCTCTGTAGCCTTTCCCTCAAGCTGCGAGATGCGCAGTCGACAAAGGGCTGATGGCGGAATGCGATGTCCGAAAGCCCGCGCAACCGGGAGAGATCAATGCAGAAGACCCTCGTCACCACGACAGCGATTGCCCTGGCCATGATGGCCGCACTGCCCGCGGCGGCGGAAACCACCATCCGCCTCAGCACCTATGTCAACGAAGCCGATATCCGCTACGAAGGCTTCACCCATTTCGCCAAGCTGGTCGCCGAGAAGACCGGCGGCAGCGTCAAGGTCGAGGTCTTCCCCTCGGCCACGCTGCACGGCTGGTCGGAGGGTGTCGACTCGCTCCAGGGGGGCGTGTCGGACATCTCGTGGATCAACGCCGACAACCGCCTGCCCTGCTATGCGGTCACCTCGCTCTATCCCGCGCAGGTCAGCCTGGAAAACCAGATCGCGCTGGATGCGGCCTATGCCGAACTGATGCGGGCAGAGGCGGCCAATGTGGGCCTCGTGCCGCTGCTCAACTCGAACTATTCCTACGACCAGGAATGGTGGTTCGAGGAGCCGATCGCCGATATCGGCAACCTCGACGGCAAGCTGGTCCGCTCGATCGGCCCGCTGGTCAGCATGATGATCGAGACCTGGGGCGGAGAGCCCGTCTTCGTGGCCCCGAAGGAGGTCTTCCAGTCCGCCGAGCGTGGCGTGGTCGACGGCATCAACATGGGTGTGGCCACCTATTCGTCCTGGAAGCTGTGGACGGTCATGCCCTACATGGTCAACGCCAACCTCTTCTACGGCAACATCATGTACATGATGAACAAGGCCAAGTTCGACGCCCTGACGCCCGAGGAACAGGCGGCCATGATCGAGGCCGCGACCGAGACCGAGACCTGGCTTCAGCCCCGCTACGAGGCCTGGGTCGATCAGCAGGTCGGCAACGCGGTCATGACGGGCGGCGGGCAGGCCGTGTCGATCCCGGCCGAACAGACCGCCGCACTGCTGGCCTCGGTCAACGAGAAGTGGAGCGCCACCGTGGACGAGGCCTGCGGGCCCGAACTGGCGGGCCAGGTGCGCGCGCTGCTGGCCAGCCACGCCCCCTGAGCCCGAACCGCCCGCGGCCCCGGCGACCCCGGGGCCGCGGTCTTCTGCCGTGAAGGGAGGATGGAGATGGACACCGGCTTGGACCGCCTGATCCGTGGCATCGAACGGATCGTCGGCTGGGTCGCCGCAATCGGCGGCGCGATCGTCCTGGTCCAGATGGTCTGGATCTCGTACGGGGTCTTCACGCGCTATGGACTGGGCAAGCCCGACCGCCTGGTCACCGAGGCGACCGCCCTCCTGCTGTTTCCGGTGGCCTTCGCCGGCCTCGCCTATGCCCTGCGCGAGGACGCGATGCCCAAGGTCACGATGCTGACCGACCGCCTGTCCGCCGGCGCGCAGCATGTCTTCGCCATCCTCAATCACATCATCATGCTGGGGGTGGGGCTGTTCTTCGCCTATGCCGGGGTCAGCGCCACGAACCGCGCGCTGAATTCGGGCGTGGCCTCGGAAATCCTGCACTGGCCGCGCTGGTGGTTCTGGATGCCCGGCGCCGTGGCGCTGGTGCTTTTCGCCCTCTACGTGGCGCTCCGGCTGCTGCGCCTGATCCTCGCCCGTCCCACCGAGGGAGACGCCTGATGGAATGGTATACCGTGGCCCTGGGCCTTCTGGGCCTGCTGATGCTGTTCATCGTCATCGGCCTGCCCATCCCCTTCGCGCTGGCCGCCGCGTCCCTGCCCTTTCTGTGGAACATCCAGGGCTGGAACACCTCGGTCGTGTCGTCCGAGCTGAAGCTCTGGGGCGTCTGGATCGACTACATCCTGCTGGCCGTACCCCTCTTCGTCTTTCTGGGCGAGCTCATAGGCAGGTCGAACATAGGCCCGAACCTCTATCAGTTCCTGCACCAGGGCGTGCGCATCCGCGGCTCGGCCGCCTATGGCTCGATCGGGGCCTGCGCGGGCTTCGGCGCGGTCTGCGGGTCCTCGATGGTGGGCGCGCTGACGATCGGCGGCGTCGCCCTGCCCGAGATGCTGCGCCTGGGCTACGGGCGGCGGCTGTCCTCGGGCGTCCTGGCGGCGGGCGGCACCCTCTCGGTCCTGATCCCGCCCAGCCTGATCCTCCTGTTCTACGGCATCGTCACCGACCAGAGCATCGGCGACCTGTTCATCGCCGGCGTCATCCCGGGCCTGCTGCTGGTGACGGGCTTCGTGATCGTCGTGCTGATCTGGGGCCGCGTCCGCCCCGAGGACATCCCCTCGAACGAAGACGCCAATCGCATGCCGCTTCTGATCATCCTCAGCACGCTGGGCCCGGTCATCCTGATCGGCCTGGTGATCACGGTCGCGATCTACGCGGGCATCGCCACGCCGACCGAGGCCGCCGCGGTCGCGGCCCTTCTGACGGTCATCCTGGCCTTCACCGTGGGCGGGTTGAAATGGCAGGGCTTCGTCGACTCGCTCTTCGCCACGATGCGCACCATGGGCTATCTGGGCCTGCTGCTCTCGGCGGGGGTGCTGTTCGGCTTCGTGCTGACCTATTACCGCGTGCCGCAGCAATTCACCGAACTGTTCCTGTCCTTCGAATTGTCGCCCTACACGGTGCTGACCATCGTCATCATCTTCTACATCATCCTGGGCATGTTCCTCGAGCCCGTCTCGATGACCTTCATCACCCTGCCCACGATCTTTCCGCTGATGGCGGCGGCCGGGTTCGACCTGATCTGGTTCGGCGTCGTCTACACGATCACGATGGAGATCGCCGTGCTGACGCCGCCTGTCGGACTGAACCTCTACGTCATACAGGCGATCAGCCGCGACCAGGTGTCGATCGGCGACGTGATCCTGGGCTGCCTGCCCTTCATCGCCGCGATGGTTCTGCTGATCCTGATCCTGATCGTGGCGCCGGACGTGGCGTTGTGGCTGCCGGACCAGATGCGCTGATGACCGGTCTTCCCTACCTGCGCGCCGGCTCGGGACCCAGTTTCGTCCTGGTGCATGGCTACCTGGGCGGCGCCGAGCAATGGCGCCGCGAGATCGAGCGGTTCTCGGACCGCTACGACGTGATCGCGCCGAACCTGCCCGGCTATGGCGCGGCCACCGACCGCCCCGGCTGCGACACGATTCAAGGCATGGCCGAGGCCGTCCTGGCGCTGCTGGACGACCTGGGCGTGCGCGACTTCGTGCTCCTCGGCCATTCGATGGGCGGCATGGTCGCGCAGGAAATGGCCCGGATGCGCCCCGGGGCGGTGCGCCGGCTGATCCTCTACGGCACCGGGCCGCTGGGCCTGATGCCCAATCGCTTCGAGCCGCTGGCGACCTCGCGCGCGCGGCTTCTGTCCGACGGGGTCGAGGCCACCATCGCCCGGATCGGCGCCACCTGGTTCCGCAAGGGTGCCGAGGCGGAGGGATTTTCCACCGTCGCCCGGATCGGCGCGCGCGCGAACCGGCAGGCGGCCGAGGCCGCCCTGGACGCGATGGCCGGATGGGACGGGCGCGGGGCGCTGAAACGGCTGACGATGCCGACGCTGGTGATCTGGGGCGATTCCGACCGGTCCTATCGCTGGCCGCAGGTGGAAACGCTCTGGACCAACCTGCCCGACGTGCGGCTGTCGGTCATTCCCGGCGCAGCCCATGCCGCGCATCTGGAAAAGCCCGCGCTGTTCCATTCGCTGATCGAGGATTTCCTCTCGGAAGTCGAGGACATGGCCCTGGCGCTCTGATCCGGGCGGCCGTCTTGCGCACGCGCGACCGGGGCCCCGGGTCGGTCGGGCCTGCGCGCGGCTGTCGCAGCACCTGCGTGCCCGGTTGACCGCTTCGCGCGCGGCTGGCAGGACTGCGTGCGCGATGCCGGCGATCCGGGCGCCCCGAAGACGGCCTGTCCGATCCGCGCAAGCGCGATCCCCGGACGTGCCGCGATGGCGCAGGGTCCGGCCCGAACCGGAAGGACCGCCCATGAACATGCTGAAGATCGTCGCCGTGCCCATGCACCGGGAGGGCCGCAAGTTCGTCGCGGCCTTCGGTGT
>SBFT01000133.1 GCA_006227805.1 Paracoccaceae bacterium | reverse complement strand
AGAATTCCGACGGCATGTCCATGACCGCAAGGTATTCGTCGTAGAAGCGGTTATGGGCGTCGAGGTCCGAGGCCTCGTCCTTCATGACGCGGCCGATCTGGTCGAGGAAGGCCTGGCCGTGCCGGTCGGCGTTCATCGACATGAACGACGCAAGTTGCAGCAGGCCCGGATAGACCATGCGGCCCACGCCCTTGTATTTGAAGCCCACGCGCTGGATCATCATCTCTTCCAGCTGGCCCATGGTGACGCGGCGGCCGAAGTCGGTGACTTCGGTCGGGGCCGCGTCGGGATCGATCGGGCCGCCGATCAGGGTCAGGGTGCGCGGCTGCGCCCTGGGGTCCTGTTCGGCCAGGTAGGCGGTGGCCGCCAGAGTGAGGGGCGCGGGCTGGCAGACCGCGATCACATGGGTGTCGGGGCCGAGATGCTTCATGAATTCGACAAGGTAGAGGGTGTAGTCCTCGACATCGAACTTGCCGGCGCTGACGGGAATGTCGCGGGCGTTGTGCCAGTCGGTGACATAGACCTCGCAGTTGACCAGCAGCGACTTGACGGTCGAGCGCAGCAGCGTGGCATAGTGGCCCGACATGGGCGCAACCAGCAGGACACGGCGCGGCGCCTTCCTGCGGCCGGGGATGTGGAAATGGATCAGGTCGCCGAAGGGCTTTTCCACCACGGTCTCGATGTTGACCAGATGGTCCTTGCCGTCTTCGCAGGTGAAGGTGCGGATGCCCCAGTCAGGCTTGACCACCATGCGCGCGAAGGTGCGTTCGGTCACCTCGCCCCAGGCGGCCATCCACTGCATCGCCGGGTTTGGAAAGGTCGAGAAGATGGGGTAGGATCCCATGGCCTGCGCCGTCGCGCCCAACCACTGGTTGGTATTGCGCATCGTTTCCATCAGGTCATAGGTGAGCATGTAGCGCATCGGGGGACTCCTCGGGCCCGGGATACAGAGACCATTCGTCGCTTTGCCCTGCTGTGCGCGCGACGATATTCTGCATAGCAGCAAGGGTAGGGAAGAATTCTTAAAATGACAACTACTGACGCGCACGACGACCAGCCGCCGGCGCAGAACCTCGAGCGGTTGACGGAAAACCTGAAAAAGGTCGAGGCCTTGTCGCAACGGCTGATCGGCGTGATGACCAACCGCACGACACATAACGCGGCGCTGGATGGTCCGAATCACGACCTCTACACCAAGGCGGCCACGGCCTATTGGGCCGAGGTGATGCAGAATCCCGCCAAGATCATCCAGAACCAGATGGAATACTGGTCGAAGTCCGTGCTGCATTTCGTCGAGGCCCAGCAGGCCCTGGCCAAGGGCAAGCTGCAGCCGCCCGAGAATACCGGCCCCAGGGACCGCCGTTTCCAGAACCCGCTCTGGGACACGCATCCCTATTTCAACTTCATCAAGCAGCAATACCTGATCAATGCGCAGGCGCTCGAGAAGGCGGTGGCGGCGCTCGACGACCTCGACCCCAAGGAAAAGCGCCGGCTGACCTATTTCACCAACCAGATCGTCGACATGATGTCGCCCACGAACTTTCTGGCGACCAACCCCGACGTGCTGGAAAAGGCGGTGGCGACCGAGGGCGAGAGCCTGATCAAGGGGCTTGAGAACCTGATCGCGGACCTGGAAGCGAACAACGGCGAACTGGTCGTCAAGCTGGCCGACGACACCGCCTTCCGCATCGGCGAGAACATCGCCACCACCCCCGGCAAGGTGGTCTATCGCAACCGGATGATGGAGCTGATCCAGTATGCGCCGGCGACCGCGCAGGTCTACGAGACGCCGATCGTGCTGTTCCCGCCCTGGATCAACAAGTTCTACATCCTCGACCTGAAGGCCCAGAACAGCCTGGTCAAATGGATCACGGAACAGGGCTATACCCTGTTCATCGTCAGCTGGATCAATCCCGACGCGACCTATGCCGAGGTGGGCCTGGAAGATTACGTCGCCGACGGATACCTGACCGCGCTCCGCGAGGTGAAGGCGATCACCGGACAGGCGCAGGTCAACGCGGTGGGCTATTGCATCGCGGGCACCACGCTGTCGCTGACGCTGTCCCTGCTGAAGCAGCGGGGCGACACGTCCGTGAAGTCGGCGACCTTCTTCACGGCGCTGACCGATTTCTCGGACCAGGGCGAATTCACGCCCTTCCTCACCGACGACTTCATCGACGGGATCGAGGCCGAGATCGCCGACAAGGGCGTCCTGCCCTCCTACATCATGGCGCGCACCTTTTCCTATCTTCGGTCGACCGACCTGATCTATGGGCCCGCGATCCGCAGCTACATGATGGGCGAGACGCCGCCCGCCTTCGACCTTCTGTTCTGGAACGGGGACGGCGCGAACCTGCCCGGCCGGATGGCGCGGCAATACCTGCGCGGCCTCTGCCAGCGCAACGAATTCGCGGGAGAGGGTTTCGAGCTGATGGGCCACAGGCTGAAGCTGGCCGAGGTCGACCTGCCGGTCTTCGCGGTGACCTGCGAGACCGATCACATCGCCGCCTGGAAGGACTGCTATCGCGGGGTCCAGCAGATGGGGTCCAGGTCGAAGACCTTCGTGGTCAGCGAAAGCGGCCATATCGCGGGCATCGTCAATCCGCCCTCGAAGGAGAAATACGGCCATTACGTCAACGACGACCTGAGCCTGCCGGCCGAGGACTGGATGAAGGGCGCCGAATACCACAAGGGATCGTGGTGGCCGCGCTGGGAAGCCTGGCTACGCAAGCGGTCGGGCAAGAAGATCGCGGCGGTGGAACCCGGCGATTCGAAGCATCCCGCCCTGTGCGATGCGCCCGGAACCTATGTTCGGGCCAAGGCAAAGCTCTGATTTCGCGGCGTTAACCACGATTTTCTGCGATGCAGCAAAAAAGACTTGAAATGCTGCACCGCAGAATGCATATTCCTTGCAGACGCAGAAAGCGGGGTGGGCCCGCGAAAGCGCTGGACCTGAAGGAATAGACAGATGGCAAAATCGCAACCCGATCTGACCGCAATGCTGAAAGACATGATGGGCGCCTTCCCGGTGGACACCGCCGCGATGGAAGACGCGTTCAAGACCACCGCGACCCTGAACGAGAAACTCTCGGGCGTGGCGCTGGAAGCCGCCGAGAAATCGGCCGAGATTTCCGCCAAGTGGACCAAGGACACCCTGGCCAAGCTGGGTGAAGTGTCGAAGGTCAAGGCCGAGCCCGCCGATTACGCCAAGGCCATGACCGATTTCGCATCGGCCAGCGCCGAAGCCGCAGCCGAGCACATGGCCGCCTTCGCCGAGATCGCCAAGAAAGTCCAGATGGACACCGTCGAGCTGATGATGGCCGCCGGCAAGGACCTGACCGAAGACGCGACCGCCGCGATGAAGAAGGCCACCACCGAGGTGACCGCCGCCGCCAAGAAAGCCGCCGCGAAGTAAGAACGCGCCGATCTGCACCTCCTCCTCCCAACTTGGTGCAATCGCGACAGGGGCAGGCCCATCGGGCCTGCCCTTTTTCTTTGGGCGGTGTGTCCCGCGCGTTCCGCTTTCCTTTTCTTCAATGCTGGCCTAGGCTTGGCAGCATTGCATCATGTCCCGGGGAGTGCAGGCATGGCCAAGGAACAAAAACCCCTGCTGATCAAGCGCTATGCCAGCCGGCGTCTCTACAACACCGAGACCAGCGACTATGTCACGCTCGAGGATATCGCGGGCTTCATCCGCGAGGGGCGCGAGGTTCAGATCGTCGACCTGAAGTCGGGCGACGACCTGACACGGCAATACCTTCTGCAGATCATCGCGGAACACGAAAGCCGGGGCGAGAACGTGCTGCCGGTCAACGTGCTGAACGACCTGGTGCGCAGCTACATGCTGCCGGGCGGGGGCATGATGCCGCAATTCCTGCAGAGCAGTTTCGACATGCTGCGCGAGAGCCAGGCCAAGATGGTCGAGAACATGAACGCCATGAACCCGATGGCCAAGATGCCAGGCTTCGAGGCGCTGCGCGCCCAGCAGGAGGCCTTCATGAAGGCGATGACCGCGGGCCTGGGCAAGCCCTGGGGTTCCTCGGGCCCCGCGCACGAGACCGCCAGGGACGAGGCCGCGGCGCAGGTCGACGACGCCGAGGCCGACGATCTGGACGCGATCAAGAAACAGCTGGCCGAGCTTCAGAAGAAGCTGTCGAAACTCAGCTGATCCCTCAGGTGCCGTAGGCCCGTGCGGCCGGGCCCATCGCCTGGTCCATCGCGTCGAGAAGGATGTCCGCGATCGTGTCGAGCTCGTCCCGCGTCAGGCGCACGGGCAGGCGCACGTCGCAGGCGCGCATCAGCATCGCGCGCGTGCGCGGCAAGTCGGGCTGATCGCCCAGAAACTGCCAGTTCCAGAAGGCGCGCGCATTGTCGGTGCTCAGCCCGAAGACCTGGACCGTCACGCCCATCGCCTTCGCCGCCTCGGCAAAGGCCTGCACCGCTTCGTCCGAGAGGCCCACAAGGTTGAACTGGATCGAATCCGGCGCGCGGCGTTCCGGTGCCAGTGGCGCGGGGACGTCGATATGGGGGCAGGTCATCAGCCGCGCCGCCACGTAGTCGTGGTTCGCCAGACCGTCGCGCACACGCCGCGCCAGTTCCGGCAATTGCGGGCGGATCACCGCGGCAGACAGGTTCGACATGCGCAGGTTGTAGAGCGGAAGGCGGTTCTGCCAGCGCGCAAAGGCCAGCGCCAGTTCGGGATCGTTCTGGCCGCGCGGGCCCTTGTGCTTTTTCCAGTTGTGCTCGTAGGCGCCCGACATGATGACGGCGCGCGCCACCAGGTCCGCATCGTCGCTGATCAGGATGCCGCCTTCGCCCGCGTTGATCATCTTGTAGGACTGGAACGAGAAGCAGCCCACGCGCCCGATCGTGCCGATGTTGCGCCCGCCCCAGGTGGTTCCCAGCGAATGGGCCGCATCCTCGATCACCGGGATGCCCGCCGCATCGCAGGCCGCCATGATCGCATCCATGTCGCTGGTGTGGCCACGCATGTGGCTGATCATCACCGCCTGGACGCCGGGCAGCTTGGCATGGAAATCGGCCAGGTCGATGCGGTAATCCGCGCCCACCTCGCACAGGACCGGCACGCAATCGGCATGCACGATCGACGAGGGCACGGCGGCGAAGGTGAAGGCCGGGATCAGCACGCGCGCGTCGCGCGGCAGGCCCAGCGCCTTGAGCGAGAGGAACAGCGCCGCCGAACAGGACGACACGGCCAGAGCATATTTCGTGCCGATCATCGCGGCGAATTCGGATTCGAGCAGCGCCACCGGCGCATCCTGCGGCGCGGTATAGCGGAAGAGGTCCCCCGACTGCAGCAGCGCCTCGATGGCCTCGCGCGCGGCGGCGGGGATGGGTTCTGCCTGATGAACGTCGGGGGCCTGTCGCATATTCCGGTTTCCTTAATCTAGGCTTCCAGAATCATAAAACAAAACCGGCGGCGAAGAAAGTCGCTTCGCTCCGCCTGCACGGAATTTCACAAAACCTTCGTGATGCTCAGACGCCCAGCCTGTCGCGCATCGCATACCAGGTCATCGCCAGCGCCAGCAGCGGCGACCGGAAGGCCGGCCCGCCCGGAAAGGGCGTCGCCGGCACGCGCGACAGGACGTCGAACCCGTCCGTCTCGCCCTCGATGGCGCGGGCCATCAACATGCCGGCATGTGTCGCGGTGCCCACGCCATGGCCCGAATAGCCCGAGGCCGACAGCACATGGCGACCGACGCGGGCGAGGTAGGGCATCCGCTTCATCGTGATCGCCAACGTGCCGCCCCAGGCGTAGTCGATCCGCACGTCGCGCAGATGCGGAAAGATCTCGAGCATCGGCTTGCGGACCACCGCCGCGATGTCGTCGGGGAACCGATAGCCATAGCTTTCGCCGCCCCCCCAGAGGACGCGGCGGTCCGGGCTCAGCCGGAAATAGTTCACCACGAACTTCGTGTCCGATACGCAGATGTCGCGGGTCAGGACGCGGGCGGCCTCGTCCCCCAGCGGTTCGGTCGCGATGATGAAGTTGTTGATCGGCATGACATGCGCCGCGACCTTGCGGTTCAGCCCGCCCATGTAGCCGTTGCAGGCCAGGATCACGTGATCGGCCAGGACACGGCCCTGGCCGGTTTGCACGACGCAGGGTGCGCCGTCCTCAAGGTGATGCACCTCCGCGCCTTCATGGATCACCGCGCCCGCCGCTTCCGCCGCGCGCGCCAGGCCCAGCGCATAGTTGAGCGGGTGCAGATGCCCCGAGCGCGGATCGAAGAGCCCGCCGTGATAGGCCTCGGACGGGCAGATCGCGGCCATCGCGTCGCGGTCCAGCGTCTCGATCCGGTCACAGCCATAATGCCGCGCCAGGTGATCGGCCTGGCCATGCATCTCGTCCATCTCGCGGGCATTGAAGGCGGTGAAGGCGGCCCCCCATTTCAGCGCGCAGTCGATGCCATGGGCCTGGATTAGGCCGTCGACCAGGTCCAGCGCCTCCTCGGCCAGGTCCCAGAGCCGGGCCGCATCCTCCCGCCCCGTCAGCCTTTCCAGCGCCTGCTGGTCCTTGCGCTGCCCCATCAGGAGCTGCCCGCCATTGCGCCCCGAGGCCCCGAAGCCCGCGCGATGCGCCTCGAGCACCACCACGCGCCGCCCCGCCTGCGCCAGGTGCAGCGCGGCCGAAAGCCCGGTATAGCCCGCGCCCACGATGCAGACATCGGCGCGCAGCTCGCCCTTCAGGGGCGCGCGGGGCGCCGGCGGCGTCGCGGTCGCGGCATACCAGCTGGCGGGATAGTGCCCCCGCGTGTCGTTGGAATGCAGCAAATTCATTCGAGACGGCCCCCGGGCCTCTTTCTGGTCAAAAATACGCAGATCCCGACGCCGTGGCCGGGCTCAGACGTTGAGGAGAAGGTGCTCGCGCTCCCACGGGCTGATGACCTGCAGGAATTCCTCGTATTCGGTGCGTTTCACGATCGAATAGACGCGGGCGAATTCCGGGCCCAGGACCTGGTGCAGCGCACTCGATTCGTCGAAGAGATCCAGCGCGTCGCCCATGACGCGGGGCAGGTCTTCCTCGCTGTCCTCGTAGGCGTCGCCCTTGAAGCTCTTGTCGGGGCGCTTTTCCTCCATCAGGCCCAGGTAGCCCGCCGCGAGCGAGGCCGCGATGCCCAGGTAGGGGTTGCAGTCCATGCCGGCGATGCGGTTCTCCACCCGGCGGCTGTCGGGTGTCGACAGCGGCACGCGGATGCCCGTCGTGCGGTTGTCGCGGCCCCATTCCAGGTTGATGGGTGCCGCGTGGTCCTTGACGAAGCGGCGATAGGAATTGACGTAGGGCGCCATCACGGCCAGCGCGGCCGGCATGTGGTTCTGCAGCCCGGCGATGAAGTGGAAGAAGGCGTCCGTCTCGCCGCCCTGCGGACCGGAAAAGATGTTCTTGCCGGTTTCGGTGTCGATCACCGAATGGTGGATGTGCATCGCACTTCCGGGCTCGTCCGCGATGGGCTTGGCCATGAAGGTGGCGAAGCAGTCGTGGCGCAGCGCGGCCTCTCGGATGAGGCGCTTGAAATAGAAGACCTCGTCCGCCAGCCGCACCGGATCGCCGTGGCGGAGGTTGATCTCCAGTTGGCCCGCGCCGCCTTCCTGGGTGATGCCGTCGATCTCGAAGCCCTGGGCTTCGGCGAAGTCGTAGATGTCGTCGATCACGGGGCCGAATTCGTCGACGGCGGTCATGGAATAGGCCTGCCGCGCGGCCGCCGGGCGGCCCGAGCGGCCCATCATCGGCATGATTTCCTTGGCCGGGTCCAGGTTGCGGGCGACCAGATAGAATTCCATCTCGGGGGCGACGATGGGCTTCCAGCCCTGCGCCTTGTAGAGATCGACCACGCGCTTGAGCACGTTGCGCGGCGCGAAGGGGATGGGCTGGCCCGCGCGGTCATAGGCGTCGTGGATCACCTGCAGCGTCCAGTCCGCCGTCCAGGGCGCGGCGGTGGCCGTCGACATGTCGGGGCGCAGGATCATGTCGCGTTCGATGAAACCGTCATCGCCCGCCGCTTCGCCCCAGTCGCCGGTGATCGTCTGGTAGAAGATCGAATCCGGCAGGTGGAAATACTTCTGCCGCGCGAATTTCGAGGCGGGCACCGCCTTGCCGCGGGCGATGCCGGGCAGGTCCGAGATGATGCATTCGACCTCGTCCAGACGGCGGCCCTCCAGGTATTCCTGTGCCGATTTCGGCAGGTCTGCGATCAGGTCGTCGGACATGGGGTTCTCGCTCTCTTGAAATGCGCGGCCATCTGCGCGGCCAGCGCGTCGTTGTCGGTGGGTTGGCCCAGCTGATCGGTGGCGCGGTCCAGCAGCGGCTGGGGCACCACGCCACGGCCGCGCCCCCGGATCAGCCCGTCGATGAAGGCGGCGCCGAATTCCGGGTGGGGCTGGACGGTCCAGATGTGATCGCCATAGGCCAGGACCGCGTTCTCGCAGAACGCGTTCGAGGCCAGCACGCGCGCGCCTTCGGGGCGCTCGACCACCTGGTCCTGGTGCCAGGCGTTCAGCGCCACAATCTTGCCGTCGAGATCGTATTCGGTGCGCCCGACCGACCATCCGCCGTCATACTTGACGACCTTGCCACCCATGGCCTGGGCGATGATCTGATGGCCGAAGCAGACCCCGATCAGCGGCAGGCGGCGCGCCGCGATGGCGCGGATCAGGTCCTCGAGCGGCGGGATCCAGGGATGCGGCTCGTAGACGCCGTGCTTCGATCCGGTGATCAGCCAGCCGTCGGCCTCCCCGGGGCCTTCGGGAAACTCGCCGTCGACCACGTTCCAGACCCGGAACGTGAAGCCGTGGCCCCCCAGCAGCCTGCGGAACAGGTCCGCGTAATCCCCTTGTGTCTCCAGCAGGTCGTCCGGGGCATGTCCGGTCTGCAGAATTCCGATCTTCATGTTGCACCTTGCGGGCCCGGCGGGCCTCGGACTGGTTTACGGTCTCAGACTGTGTCGAGGTAGACGTCCACCCGTTCGGACGGACTCAGCTCCTCCATATACCGCAATTCCTGCCGCTTGGTCAGAAGGTAGTTGCGGATCAGTTCCTGCGGGAAGATGCGCGCGACCTCCGCGCAGGTCTCGAAGGCGGCCATGGCGGTGGGCCAGTCCCCGGGGATCTGCGGCAGGTCGGCGTCATAGGCGCTGCCCGTGATGGGCGCGGGCGGTTCGCGCCCGTCCTCGATGCCGTTCATCGCCGCGCCCAGGATCGCGGCCATCATCAGGTAGGGGTTCACGTCGCCCCCCGCCAGGCGGTGCTCGATCCGCCGCGCCGCGGGACTGCCCGAGGGGATGCGCAGGGCGCTCGTGCGGTTCTCGTAGGCCCAGCAGATGCCCGTGGGCGCATGCGAGCCCGGCACCATCCGGTCATAGCTGTTGGCGTGCGGCGCGAAGAGCAGGGTCGATCCCGGCATGGCGCGCAGACAACCCTCGACCGCATGGCGCAGCTTGTCGCTGCCCTTCTCGGTGCCGTCGTTGAAGATGTTGCGCCCCTCGCGGTCGATCACCGAGAAATGCATGTGCAGGCCCGAGCCCGAGTAATCCTCGTAGGGCTTGGCCATGAAGCTGGCGGCGAAGCCGTGCTTGCGGGCAAGACCCTTGACCAGGATCTTGAACAGCCAGGCGTCGTCGGCGGCGCGCAGGGCGTCGTCCTGGTGGACGAGGTTGATCTCGAACTGGCCCAGCCCGCTTTCCGAGATCGCGGTGTCGGCGGGAATGTCCATCTCGTCGCAGGCGTCGTAAAGCTCGGTGAAGAAGCGGTCGAACTGGTCGAGCGCGCGCAAGGACAGGATTTCGCCGGCGATGCGCCGCTTGCCCGACCGGGGCGAGGGCGGGATCTGCAGGCGGTTGGTGCTGTCGTCGATCAGGTAGAATTCCAGTTCCACGGCCACCACGGGCCGCAGCCCGTGCGCGGCATAGCGGTCGACCACGGCGCGCAGGGCGTGGCGCGGATCGCCTTCGTAGGGGCGGCCGTCCTCGTGGAACATCCAGATCGGCAGAAGGCCCGTGGGCGTGTCGAGCCAGGGCATCGGCATGAAGCCGCGTTCGGTGGGCATCAGCATTCCGTCGCGGTCGCCGCCGTCGAAGATCAGGGGGCTGTCCTCGATATCCTCGCCCCAGATGTCGAGGTTCAGCGACGACATCGGAAAGCGGGTGCCTTCCTTCTGCACGCGGTCGGCGAAGCGGGCGGGCATCCGCTTGCCCCGCGGCTGTCCGTTCAGGTCCGAGGCCGCGACGCGGATGGTGCGCACATGCGGGTTATGCTTGAGCCAATTGTCCATGTTCTCACCGTTTCGCCTCCGGGCGGGCCGGGCGGCCTGCCGGGTGGTCGGGTCGGGTCCTTCGAGATTTGATCAAATTATGGATACTACCGGATCAGATTGGGACGCAAGCGCAATCTGCGCCGCTGTTCCTTGGGCAGGTGGCGGTTCAGGCGGCTGTTCACAAGGCCGAAGACGCCGATGATCGCCAGCGTGAAGAGGATGAAGTAGAAGGCCAGGATCGGGTAGGGGATGAAGGGGTTGAAGGTCTTGTCGGCGAAATAGGACGCGTAGTAGAGCGCGTCGCCCTTCTGCTGCCAGGCCGGGAAGCCCGAGAAGAACACCAGCGTGGTGGCGTGGAACAGAAAGATCGCCTCGTTCGTGTAGGCGGGCCAGGCCAGCCGCAGCATGGTGGGCCAGATGATCCGCCGGAACCGCGGCCATCCCGACATGCCATAGGCGTCCGCGGCTTCCACGTCGCCCTTGGGGATCGAGCGCAGCGCGCCATAGAAGATCTCGCCAGAATAGGCCGCCGTGTTGAAGAACAGCACGATCAGCGCCCCCAGCCAGGCGGCGGTGAAGGGGTCGAAGAAGGGATGCACGCTCTTGAGGTTCAGGAACAGGAAATAGGCGAAGAAGAACTGGATGAAGAGCGGCGATCCCCGGAACAGGAAGATGAACCATTCCGCCGGCTTGCGCAGCGCCGCGCGGGGCGACATCCGCGCGACGGCCAGGGCTGTGGCCAGGAAGAAGCCCGTGACCAGCGCCATGATCCCGAAATAGACGTTCCAGATCATCCCCGAGCCGATCAGGACGAAATGTTCGCACAAGGTGAAGTCGCTGCGCGGCAACAGGCGTTCGCCGATGCCGAGGCTGCGCAGGCCGTAATCCTGGATGGTCTGCCAGCAGCTCATGCCGCCGCCCTCCGCTGGGCTTCGCCGCCGGTGGTGGCCTGGCCATGGGTCAGCCGCTTCATCAGCCGCTCCAGCAGGGTCTCGGACACCTTGGTCATCGCCAGGTAGAAGATCAGCAGCGCCAGGAAATACCACATCCGCCAGTCGCCATGGGGGTAGGCGGTGAAGTTCGGCGTCTTGGTGCCGCCCAGTTCGCGCGCCCAGTAGACGATGTCCTGGATCCCCAGCAGGAACAGAAGCGGCGTGGCCTTGATCAGCACCATCCAGAGGTTCGAGAGCCCCGGCAGCGCGAAGACCCACATCTGCGGCACCAGCACGCGCCAGAAGGTCTGGCGCGGGCTCATCCCGTAGGCCTCGGCGGTTTCCAGCTGGGCGCGCGGCACCGCGCGCATACCCCCATAGAGCACGTTGGCCGCGAAGGCGCCGAACACGATCGAGAAGGTGATCACCGCGATCACGAAGGCGTAGGTCTCATGCACCCATTGCGGCGCGGTCCCGAGCGGCAGCTTGGCCTGGGCGCAGACGATGAAATCCGAACCCTGCCGGATCGGATCGGTCCAGTCGGGGCAGAGGACGCGGTGGCGCACATATTCGAAGGCCTGGTCCAGCGCGATCACGAAGAACAGGAAGAAGGCGATGTCGGGCACGCCGCGCACCACGGCGATATAGCTCTTGCCCAGAAGGCTGAGCGGCAGCAGGCGCGACCGCGCCGCCATCGCGCCCAGAAACCCGAAGGCCAAGGCCACCGGCGCGGTGATCGCCAGCAGAAGAAGCACCTTCAGGAAGGACTGATAGAACTGAAGATGCACGCCGTTCGTCAGGTAGCAGGCGAACCAGCGGGCGGTTTCGAGCGTCGAGGGATCTTCGCAGAACGAGAACATGGGGCGCGCGCCTCGCAAGGGGCGGGGACCGGGTTGTGGCCCCCGCCCGCAGGGTGGGTCTCAGCCCGGGATCAGTAGGTCTGCGTGCCTTCGCCGAACCACTTGATGAGAAGCGCGTTCAGCGTGCCGTCGGCCTTCATGGAAGTGATGGCGGCGTCGAACTTCTCCTTCAGTTCGGTGTCGCTTTCGCGCAGGCCCATGCCGACGCCGCCGCCCAGCGGCACGTCGGGGCCGACGAAGACCAGCGCGCCGCCCGAAGCCTCGACCAGCGGGGCCAGGTAGTCGCGGTCGGCGAAGACCGCATCCGCCTCGCCGTTGCGCACGGCGGCGACGGTTTCCTCGGGGGTTGCGAACTCGACCAGGGTCGCGCCCGATTCGGCGATGTGACCGGCCTGGATCGTGGCGGTCTGGGCCGCGACGACACCACCTTCCCAGTTGGCGTCAGCCGAGGCGCCGACATAGGCCGATGCGGTGGGCGGGAAGTAATCCTGCGTGAAGTCGATGACCTCGTCACGCTCGGCCGTGATCGACATGCCCGCGATGATCGTGTCGTAGTTGCCCGAAACGAGGTTCGGGATGATCGAATCCCAGTCGTTCTTGACCCATTCGCAGGTCAGCTCGGCACGCTTGCACAGCTCGTCGCCCAGTTCGCGCTCGAACCCGTCGATCTCGCCCTTGTCGTTGATGAAGTTGTAGGGGGGGTATGCGCCCTCGGTGCCCATACGGACCGTGTCGGCCCATGCGAGGCCTGCCGTCAGTGCAAGGGCGGCGGTGCCCAGGATCAGTGTCTTCATGTTTGGTAACTCCCGTCTTTTCTTGATTGGATCACGCTGCGTGGGTTGCCGACAGGAACCCCCGCAATCGTTCTGAACTGGGCGCGCCGAAGACCTCGTCCGGCGTGCCCTCTTCCTCGATCAGGCCCTGGTGCAGGAAGACGACATGGTCGCTGACGTCGGCGGCCAGCTTCATGTCATGGGTCACGATCAGCATCGTGCGCCCTTCCCGGGCCAGGTCCTTGATGACGCGCACCACCTCCTGCTCGAGCTCGGGGTCGAGCGCCGAGGTGGGTTCGTCGAACAACAGCGCCTGCGGCTCCATGCAGAGCGCGCGCGCGATGGCGGCGCGCTGCTGCTGGCCGCCCGACAATTGCGCGGGATAGGCCGCGCACTTGTCGCCGATGCCCACCTTGTCGAGATAGCGGCGGGCCGAGGCCTCGACCTCGGCGCGGTCGCGGCCCAGCACCGTGCAGGGCGCTTCCATCACGTTCTGCAGGATCGTCATGTGCGCCCAGAGGTTGAACTGCTGGAACACCATCGACAGGTTGGTGCGGATGCGCAGCACCTGCCTGGCGTCGCCCGGATGGCGGTGGCGGCCCTGGCCCCGCCAGCGCACCGGTTCGCCCTGGAACAGGATGTCGCCCTGCTGGCTGTCCTCGAGCAGGTTGGCGCAGCGCAGAAGCGTCGACTTGCCCGACCCGGACGACCCGATCAGCGACACGACCTGCCCCTGACGCGCGACGATATCGACGCCCTTCAGGACTTCGAGATCGCCATAGCTCTTGTGCAGGTCGCGGATTTCGATGACGGGCGTGGAAGGGGTGGCAGCGGTGTCCGGCACGGCGTCTTTGGGCCTTTTTTGCGTCAGGTCCGGCATACTACGACCGAAAAACTGCGCCATTGCAACGTGCAAAACGGCGATTCAGGGGCCATCCCCGCCGAAGTGACCAAAGGAAAGGCGCCATTCGGCGGTCCGGCTCAGGGGGCGGGCGGGATCGGCTGGGCCAGGTAGGCGGCTTTCGGGATGGCGACCAGTCCGCGCAGATGCAGCGCGTCCCGCGTCGCGGGGTCGAGGCCCGCGATGGCCGCCGCGATGGCCTGCGCCAGCGCCGCGGGATCGCCCGCGGGGCCGGTGACATAGGGAAGGGCCGGGGTGGGCGCGGTGCGCTCGATCACGCGCAAGGCGCCCGTCAGGTCGGGGCGGTGCTCTTCCAGGAGAACCCAGGTCAGCGCATCTATGGCCGCGAGGTCGGCGCGCCCCTCGGCCACCGCAAGGGCGGAAGCCGCATGCGCCCCGGTCGCGAGGCGCGGCCCGATCCTCAGCCCGCGCGCGCTCATGTGCGCATGCGGCGCCGCCCAGCCCGATTGCGACAGCGCCTCGTTCAATGCGAAAGGCGCGCCGTCGAACGCGGCCAGATCGCTGCGCACATCTTCCGCCCGCGCCACCATGACCGAGTTGTAATGCCCCGGCGCGCAGCCGGGCAGACCATGATCCGGCGTGCCCACCAGCTTCACGCGATCCTTCAGGCGCGCGCGGTAGGGCAGGCCGCAGGTCTGCGCCAACAGAAGCGCGTCGTCCTGCCAGATCTCCCACAGGTCGCGGTCGCGGGTCAGGCGCGCGGGTCCATGACCCAGGTTCCGGCGGATCAGGTCCCAGAAACGGTCATTGGCCGCCTGCAGGGGACCCAGGTCATACATCCCCAGGCTGGCGATCATCCGCGCGCCTCAGCCCCGGGCGCGCTGACGGGCCAGCGCGCTGTCGACATCCGAGACCCCCAGAAGGCCGGCGGCCAGCCGCATCAGCGCATCCTCCTCCGCCTCGCGCGCGCCATCGGCCAGAACCACCGTCCAGAGCGCCTCGATCACCGAGACGCGCTCCTCGTAGGCCACGGCATCCTTGATCGCCCGGGTGAAGCGCACCGTATCGGGGGCCTGCGCCTCCAGCGCTTCGGCCTCGGCGCGCAAGGCAGCCGCCGCCGTCGGTCCGAGGCCATAGCGCCGCGCCAGGATCGCGTCGATCCGCGCCGCTTCCGAAGCGGCATAATCCCCGTCGGCGCGCGCGATGCGCACCAGAAGCGCCGAGAGCGCCAGACGGGCATCGACATCCGCCAGGGGCGCGGGGGAAGGGGCGGCCAGGCGCCGCAGGAGATCACCGAACATGGGATCGCATATATCCCGCCGGAACCGTGCGTCCAAGTCCCCTGCTTCCTCTCGCCCGAAATATCCCGGGGGGAGACCGCCGCAGGCGGTCCGGGGGGCAGCGCCCCCCGCCCTCCTCAGAGCCGGGCCGCGGCGCTGGCCCGCGCCTCGGCGCTGTCGGCCTCGCTCAGGCCCAGTTCCGAGCGCAACTCCTCGACCAGAGCGATCTCGGCGGCGTCGCTGGTGCCATCGGCCATGACCACCATCCAGAGATCGATCAGCGCCTCCATCCGTTCGTCGCGGCTGAGCTCGTTGCGGATCAGCTGGGCGAAATCCGCCGTGCCCGCCTTCGCCTGAAGCCGTTCGCAGGTGGCGCGCATCCTGGCGGCCTCGACCGGGTTCAGGCCGAAATGCTGCGCGAGGATCCGGTCGATCAGGCTGATCTCCGAGACGGTATAGACCTTGTCCGACAGTGCCACCCGCACCATCAGCGCGCCCAGCGCCAGCTTGGCGTCCGGGGCGGGAAGGGGCTCGGGGTGATCGTCCCGGAAGCGGTTCAGAAGGCGTCCCAGAAGGCTCATGATATCCGTGTTGTCCCTGTCGGCGCGGGGGGCGTCGAAGGCCCGCGTCTCGCCGCAGTATCCCGCGCCCATGGCCCGCGACCAAGAGCCTGCGGGCGCTTTTCTCGCACGCGTGGTCCAATTGAAACAGGTCCGACCGGCCCGGGCCAGAGCGGCGCCAGAGCTGGGCCAGAGCGGGGCCAGAGCGGGGCCGGAGCGCGCGTCAGACCAGGCGGCTGACGTCGCGGGCGGCGCGCACGAAGTCGCGGAACAGCGGGTGCGGCGCGAAGGGTTTCGACTTCAGCTCGGGGTGGAACTGCACGCCGATGAACCAGGGATGATCGGGCCATTCGACGATTTCCGGCAGCCGCCCGTCCGGCGACATGCCCGAGAAACACAGGCCCGCCTGCTCCAGCCGGTCGCGATACTTGATGTCGACCTCGTAG
>SBFT01000404.1 GCA_006227805.1 Paracoccaceae bacterium | reverse complement strand
GGGTTCCGCTCGACCACGCCGCGCTGGGCGATCGCGCACAAGTTTCCCGCCGAACTGGCCTGGACGCGGCTCGAAGCCATCGACATCCAGGTCGGCCGCACGGGCGCCCTGTCGCCGGTGGCGCGGCTGGCCCCGGTGACGGTGGGCGGCGTCGTCGTGTCGAACGCGACGCTCCACAACGAGGATTACATCGCCGGCCGATCCGCCAGCGGCGAGACGATCCGGGGGGGCCGCGACATCCGCGTCGGCGACTGGGTCCAGGTCTACCGCGCCGGCGACGTGATCCCGAAAGTGGCCGATGTCGATCTGTCCAGGCGCCCGGCGGACGCACAGCCCTATGACTTCCCCCACACATGCCCCGAATGCGGAAGCGACGCCCTGCGCGAGGAAGGCGATGCCGTGCGCCGCTGCACGGGCGGGCTGATCTGCCCCGCGCAGGCGGTCGAGAAGCTGAAGCATTTCGTCAGCCGCGCGGCCTTCGACATCGAGGGTCTGGGGGCCCGACAGGTCGAGGCCTTCTATCACGACGACCAGCTGCCCGTCCGCGAACCGGCCGACATCTTCACGCTCGCCGCGCGCGACCGGGCGAACCTGACCCGGCTGTCGAACCGCGACGGATGGGGCACGACCAGCGCCGCGAATCTCTTCGCCGCGATCGAGGAGCGCCGCACCATCCCCCTCAACCGCGTGATCTTCGCCCTGGGCATCCGCCACGTGGGCGAGGTGGCGGCCGGCGACCTGGCGCGTCACTTCCACAGCTGGTCCCGCTTCGCCGAAACGGTGGATGCCGCAGCACGGGAGCCCGCGGCGCGCGCTCCGGACGCCCGCGCGCGCAAGGCGACGCTGGCCGACAGCCCGAACTGGTCCGAGATCGTCAGCATCGACGGCATCGGCGACACCGTCGCCGAAGCCCTGACCGCCGCCTTCGCGCAGGAGGCCGAGCGCGCCTCGATCGACCGGCTGACGCGGCAGCTGACCATCACCGACGTCGCGGCGCGCGCCGCTGCCGACAGCCCCGTGGCGGGCAAGACCGTGGTCTTCACCGGCACGCTGGAAAAGATGACCCGGGCCGAGGCCAAGACCCGGGCCGAGGCGCTGGGCGCCAAGGTGGCCGGGTCCGTCAGCGCCAGGACCGACCTTCTGGTCGCGGGGCCGGGGGCGGGGTCCAAGGCGAAGAAGGCGGCCGAACTGGGCATCGAGACGATCGACGAGGATGCCTGGCTCGCCCTGATCGGCGACGCATGAGCGGGCGGCCCGAAGCGCTGTTCCCGCTCTTCGCCGGGCTGGAAACGCTGGACGGGATCGGCCCCAAGACTGCGAAACTTCTGCCGCAACTGGGGATCGAGCGCCCGCGCGACCTGGCGCTGCATCTGCCCTACGGGCTGATCGACCGCCGCCGCCGCGACACGATCCTGGGGCTGGAGCTGCCCGCCACCGTCACCGTCGCCGTCACCGTGGGCGCGCATCGCCCGGCCCGCAGCCGCGCCGGGGCCTATCGCGTCCATGTCGAGGATGCGCAGGCCGATTTCCAGCTGGTCTTCTTCCACGCCCGCGGCGATTACCTGACGCGCATCCTGCCGGTGGGCGCGCGGCGCGTGGTCTCGGGCAAGCTGGAACTCTTCGACGGCATGGCGCAGATGGTCCATCCCGACCATATCCTGCCCGAGGACGAGGCCGACGAGATCCCGGCGGTGGAACCGGTCTATTCCCTGACCGCGGGCGTCACGCAGAAGATGCTGTTCAAGGCGGGGCGCGGGCTTCTGGCGGGGCTGCCCGACCTGCCGGAATGGATCGACCCCGCGCTCAAGGCGCAGGAAGGCTGGCCCGACTGGGCCTCGGCCCTGCGCGCCGCGCATGAGCCCCGGGTCCAGGCCGATCTGGCGCCCACCGCACCCGCCCGCGCGCGCCTGGCCTATGACGAGCTTCTGGCCCACCAGCTGACGCTTGCATTGGCGCGCGCGAAGATGCGCCGCGGCAAGGGCCGCGTGACACGGGGCACCGGCGCGCTCCAGGCCCGGGTGCTCGCCGCCTTGCCCTACCGGCTGACCGGCGCCCAGACCCGCGCGGTGGACGAGATCGCCACCGACATGGCCCAGCCCCAGAGGATGAGCCGCCTGTTGCAGGGCGACGTGGGCGCAGGCAAGACGCTGGTGGCGTTCCTCGCCCTCCTGATCGCGGTCGAGGCGGGCGGGCAGGGCGTGATGATGGCCCCGACCGAGATCCTGGCGCGCCAGCACCTCGAGGGACTGCGCCCCCTGGCCGAGGATGCGGGCGTCGTGCTCGAGATCCTGACCGGGCGTGACAAGGGCCGCGAACGCGAGGCCAAGCTCGCCGCGCTGGCCCGCGGCGACATCCAGGTTCTCGTCGGCACCCATGCGGTGTTCCAGAAGGACGTGGAGTTCCACGACCTGCGGCTCGCCATCGTCGACGAACAGCACCGCTTCGGCGTCAGCCAGCGCCTGGAACTGGGCCGCAAGGGCGCGGCCACCGACATGCTGGTGATGACGGCCACACCCATTCCGCGCAGCCTGGCGCTGGCCACGCATGGGGACATGGACGTCTCGGTGCTGGACGAGAAACCGCCCGGGCGCAAGCCGATCAGGACCGCGGTCGTCAGCACCGAACGCATGGACGAGGTGATCGCGCACATGCGCGGCGCCATCACCGAGGGGCGGCAATGCTACTGGGTCTGCCCGTTGGTCGAGGAGTCCGAACTGGTGGACCTGACCGGCGCCGAGGACCGGTTCCAGCGTCTGCGCGCGGCGCTGGGCGAGGGCGTCGTGGGCCTGGTCCACGGCCAGATGCCGCCCGCCGAGAAGGACGCGGCGATGGCGCGGTTCGTCTCGGGGCAGACCAAGGTCCTGGTGGCGACCACGGTGATCGAGGTCGGCGTGAACGTGCCCAATGCCACGATCATGGTGATCGAGCGCGCCGAGAGCTTCGGCCTTGCGCAGTTGCACCAGTTGCGCGGCCGGGTGGGGCGCGGCACGGCGCAATCGACCTGCCTGCTGCTCTATCAGCCGCCCCTGACCGAAGGCGGGCGCAAGCGGCTGGAAGTCCTGCGCGAGACCGAGGACGGTTTCGTCATCGCCGAGACCGACCTGGCGATGCGCGGCGCGGGCGATCTGATCGGGACCGCGCAATCGGGCCTGCCCCGGTTCCGCGTGGCGGACCTGGAACGCCAGGCGGGCCTGATGGCCATCGCGCAGCGTGACGCCCGCAAGCTCCTGGCCGAGGATCCGACGCTGGAGACCCCGCGGGGCCGCGCCGCGCGCCAGCTTCTGTGGCTGATGAGCCAGGACGAGGCGATCCGCCTGATTTCAGTGGGTTAAGGCGATCTGCCCGGCGTCCGTTCCGAAAAGTTCACGAATGTTCTCAAAAAGTTCTTTACAGGGCGTTAACGATATGAGAACAAATAGGCAACAACTACGCATCGGAGTGTCGCCCATGTTCACCGAGATCAAGTCCATCGCCCTTCGGTCGCAGGCGACTTTCCTGCAGGACCTCGCGGGCGTCGCCGCGCTGACCGTGATCCTGGTGGTGGGCCTCTATCTGCCGGGGGCTATCTGATCCTTTCTGCCTGCGCATTCACGCCGGGGGCTCTGCACCTGTCCCCACTCGTGCCGGGGGTGACCTGCCTGTCCCCATCATCCCCCCGTCGTCGGCCCGACCCAGGGCCCGATCCGAGCCGCCCAAACCCGGGTCCCCGTGAATGAGCTTCACCTGACCGCCGCCATCCCGTCCGGATGTGCGGCGGTTTTTTTATGCGATAACATCGGGTTGGGCGAAGAAGTTCAGGCGCAGCGCGCGGCCTCGGCCTGGGCGACGGCTTCCGCCGCTGCCTCCAGCGCCAGCAGGATCGAGGCGTGGCGGTTCTTGTAGTCGCGCGCGGGCAGCAGCACCTCGAGCCCGTCGAAGGGCGCGTCGGGGACCGGACCGCCCTGCTTCAGCATGGCCTTCAGCTGATCGCGCGCGGTTTCCACCTGGGCACGTGTCGCGCCGATGATCGCCGATCCCACGACCGAGGCGGCCGCCTGGCCCAGCGCGCAGGCCTTGACCTCCTGGCCGAAGCGGGCGACGCGGCCATCTTCGGTGGCGACATCCACCGTCACCGTCGATCCGCACAGGGGAGAGCGCCGCTTGACGGTGGCGTCCGGCGCCTCGAGCCGTTCATGATGCGGAATGTCCGCCGCCAGCGCCAGGATGCGCGCGGAATAGAGCTTGATCAGGTCGGTTTCGCCGGACATGGCTTTCCCTTCGGGTTCCGACCCAATAGATAGGCAAGCGCCGCCGCTTTGCAAAAGGTTTTCGCGCATGTCCTTCGATCCCGCCACGCTGACTTACGACGCCTCGGGCCTGATTCCCTGCATCGCGCAGGACGAGGGCACGGGCGAGGTCCTGATGATGGCCTGGATGAATGCGCAGGCTGTCGCGCGCACGCTGGAGACGCGGCGCGTCACCTATTGGTCGCGCTCGCGCCGATCCTTCTGGATCAAGGGCGAGACCAGCGGTCACGTGCAGCACCTCGTCGATCTTCGCGTCGATTGCGACCGCGATTGCCTGCTGGCGGTGGTGCGCCAGGACGGACCGGCCTGCCACACCAACCGGCGGTCCTGTTTCTACACGGCGATCCGCGACGGCGGGGAAGTCGAGTTGATGCGGCCCGAGGCGTGAGGCCGCGCGGTCGGGACATGCGTATTTGGGACCAGAAAGAAGCGGGACCGGGTCAGAGGCCGACCATGGCGCGGATGTCCTGCGGGGTGGCCCCCTCGGCGCGGTAGGTGCGGATCGCGCGCGCGTCGTCGCGCTTGGCCAGTCGCTTGCCCTTTTCGTCGCGGATCAGCCGGTGGTGGTGATAGGTGGGCGTCGGCAGGTCCAGCAGGCGTTGCAGCAGGACGTGGATCTGCGTCGCCTCGAACAGGTCTTCGCCGCGGACCACATGGGTGATGCCCTGGAAGGCGTCGTCGAGCACGACCGAGAGGTGATAGGACGTGCCCATGTCCCGGCGGGCGAGGACCACGTCACCCACTTCGGCGATCAGATGACCGGCGCCGATGGCGACGCGCCGGGGCTGACCGCCGCCGGTTTCGACGAAACCCAGGGCATCGGGGTCGGGGCGGCGGGCGAGGACGTCCAGGGCGCGGCACATGTCGAGGCGCAGCGCCTCGCGCGGCAGGGGAGCGGGCGCGAAGCGGACTTGCGCGGCGCGGCAGGTGCCGGGATAGACCGGGCCATCGGGGCCGATCGCGGGGCTGGCGCCTTCCTGCGGCGCGCTGGCGGCCATCTGGATGTCGCGCCGCGTGCAGGTGCAGGGATAGACGAGGCCGCGTTGCCACAAGTCTTCCAGCACCGCGGCATAGGCGGCCAGCCGCTCCGACTGGTGCAGGACCGGGGTCTCCCAGGACAACCCCAGCCAGGCGAGATCGTCCTCGATCTGCGCCTCCCATTCGGGTTTCGAGCGGTCGCGGTCGATATCCTCGATCCGCAGCAGGAAATCGCCGCCCCGGGCGCGCGCCATGTCATGGGCCAGGATCGCGGAATAGGCGTGGCCCAGGTGCAGGGGGCCGGTGGGAGACGGGGCGAAGCGTGTTCGGAAGGTCACGCTTTTTCAATGATATAGACGTTGGACTTCATCGATATCGCGGGCAGGTGGGGCCCATTCTCGCGGACCAGCAGCCGCGCCGCGCCGCAATCGATCCATTCGTTCACGCGGCCCTCGTTGGCGGGATCGGCCAGGGCGTGGTCGTTGAAGGAGAAGACCAGGTGACCGCCCGGGGCGAGGCCCTTCATCAGCGAGTCGAAGACCGAGATCGGGGCCGCGCCCGCGCCGATGACGCCGATGGCGGCAATGGCGGCGTAGGCGCCGGGCCTGTGGGCCAGGGGTGCGCCGGCCTCGACCTGGGCGAGATGGCGGTAGAGGCCCTTGGCGCGGGCCTGCGCCAGCATGTCCGCCGAGAGGTCGATCCCGTCGATCGTGGTGAAGCCCGCCGCGCGCAGCGCCAGGCCCGAGAGCCCCGTGCCGCAGCCGAAATCGAGGATCGGCGCGTCCCTTGCCACGTAACGCGCGAGTGCGGCGGCGCAGCGCCCGGGCGTGGCGTAGCCGTTCTCGGACACCTCGGCCTCGTAGCTGGCGGCCCAGTCGTCATAGAGACGCCGGGTTTCATCCGCGGTGCGCGCCTGGTAGACCTTGTCGAGGAACTTTCCTGTC
>SBFT01000338.1 GCA_006227805.1 Paracoccaceae bacterium | reverse complement strand
GCCCTCTGGCAGCCGCGCGGCGGCACCGCGCGCCATGACGCCGTGGCCTGGGGCTTCGCGCGGGGCGCCGACCGGCGCGGCGTGGACCTGATCCAGAATTGCGAGGTGACCGGGATCGACATCGAGGGCGGGCGCGTCACGGGCGTGCAGACCTCGCGCGGGGCGATCCGCGCGAAGAAGGTGGGCATCGTGGTCGCGGGCCGGTCGAGCCAGGTCGCCGCGATGGCGGGGATGCGCCTGCCCATCGAGAGCCACATCCTGCAGGCCTTCGTGACCGAGGGCCTGAAGCCCTGCATCGACCATGTGGTGACCTTCGGGATGGGGCATTTCTACATCAGCCAGTCCGACAAGGGCGGCCTTGTCTTCGGGGGGGACCTGGATTTCTACGCCTCCTACGCCGCGCGGGGGAACCTGCCGATGGCCGAACACGTGATGGAGGCGGGCCTGGCGCTGATGCCGATGATCGCCAAGGCGCGGGTGCTGCGGTCCTGGGGCGGGATCATGGACATGTCGCCCGACGGATCGCCCATCATCGACCGGACGCATGTCGAGGGGCTCTTCCTCAATTGCGGCTGGTGCTATGGCGGCTTCAAGGCGGTGCCCGGGTCGGGCAATGTCTTCGCCCACCTGATGGCGACGGGACGCTATCACGAGAACGCCACGAAGTTCCGCCTGGACCGGTTCCGGGACGGTTACGGGATCATGGACGAAGAGGGCACGGGCTCTCAGCACAACCTGCATTGACGGCGGAAGGGTCGGGATTTGCGTATTTGTGACCAGAAAGAAGCGGGGCTGCGGGCATGAGGATCACCTGTCCGATCTGCGGGGCGCGCGACAGCCGGGAATTCTCGTATCGCGGCGCGGCGCTGGCGTTGCAGCGGCCCGCCCCGGACGCGGGCGATGACGCCTGGGCCGACTATGTCCACCTGCGCGAGAACCCCGCCGGCGACACGCGCGAACTCTGGTATCACGAGGGGGGCTGCGGGGCCTGGATCGTGGTCACGCGCAACACCGTCACGCATGAGGTGAGGTCCGCCGAACTGGCGGCGGAGGTCGCGCGATGAGGGTGAACGGCAAGGGCCTGATCGACCGCAGCGCGCCCGTAGGCTTCACCTTCGATGGCGTGCGCTATGACGGTTTCGAGGGCGATACGGTCGCCTCGGCGCTGCTGGCCAACGATATCCGGCTGGTGGGGCGGTCGTTCAAGTATCACCGCCCCCGCGGTGTCCTGACCGCGGGCAGCGAGGAGCCGAACGCCCTGATCACCGTGGGCCGCGGGGCCGAGGCCGAGCCCAACACGCGCGCGACCGTGCAGGAGGTGTTCGAGGGGCTGGAGGCCGTCAGCCAGAACCGCTGGCCGTCGCTGGGGCTGGACCTGATGGCGGTGAACGACCTGGCCGCACCCTTCCTGGGTGCGGGGTTCTACTACAAGACCTTCATGTGGCCGCGCGCCTTCTGGGAGAAGCTCTACGAGCCCGTGATCCGGCGGGCGGCGGGCCTGGGCGCGCTGTCGGGCCTGCCCAACACCGACAGATACGAGCGCGCCTGGGCGCATTGCGACCTGCTGGTGATCGGGGCGGGGCCGGCGGGCCTGATGGCGGCGCTGGTGGCGGCGCGCGCGGGTCTGGACGTGATCCTGGCCGACGAGGATGCGCGCATGGGCGGGCGCCTTCTGGCCGAGACCCATGCGGTGGCGGGCAAGCCGGGGCATGGATGGGTCGCCGAGGTGCTGGCCGAGCTGTCGTCGATGGAGAATGTCCGCCTGATGCCGCGCACCACCGTGACCGGGGCCTATGACGGCGGCACCTACGGCGCGCTGGAACGCGTGGGCCATCACCGGCCCCGCGACGACGCAAGGCGGCCGCGGGAATGTTTCTGGCGGATCGTGACGCGGCGCGCGATCCTGTGTGCGGGCGCCATCGAGCGGCCCGTGGCCTTCCGCAACAACGACCGGCCCGGCGTGATGACGGCAGGCGCGGTGCGCGCCTATCTCAACCGCTGGGGCGTGGCGCCGGGCAGGACGGTGACGGTCTTCGGCAACAACGACGACGCCCATCGCACCGCGCGCGACCTGGTCGCCGCGGGGGTTCACGTCGCCGCCGTGATCGACAGCCGCCCCGGCGTGACGCTTGAGGGGTTCCGCGTGATCTCGGGCGCCGAGGTCTGCAACGCCTCCGGCGCCAAGGCGCTGGAGAGCATCACGATCCGTCATCAGGGGCGGGAGGAGAAGATCGCCACCGATTGCCTGGCCATGTCGGGCGGCTGGAACCCCAGCGTGCACCTGACCTGCCACATGAACGGCCGGCCCACCTGGGCCGGGGACATCCTGTCCTTCGTGCCGAGCCCCGGCGCGATCCCGGGCATGGATGTCGCGGGGGCCTGCAACGGCGCCTTTTCCACCGCCGCCTGTCTGCGCGAGGGGGCCGAGGCGGCCCTGCGCGCGGCCGAGGCGCTGGGCAAGCGGGCGGCCATGCCGGACCTGCCCCTGGCCGAGGACGATCCCTACCGTATCGCGCCCTTGTGGCATGTCCCGGGCAAGGGGCGGGCCTGGCTCGATTTCCAGAACGACGTGACCGTGAAGGACGTGAAACAGGCGGCGGTCGAGAATTTCCGCTCGGTCGAGCACATGAAGCGCTATACCACGCAGGGCATGGCGACCGACCAGGGCAAGAATTCGAACGTCGCGGCCCTTGCGGTTCTGGCCGACGCCACCGGGCGCGGCATCCCCGAGACGGGCACGACCACGTTCCGCCCGCCCTATGTGCCGGTCTCGATCGCCGCGATGGGGGCGGGCGCCGAGGGCCCGGGCTTCGCGCCGCAGCGCTTCACCACCAGCCACAAGGCCGCGACCGAACGCGGTGCGCCGATGATCGAGGCGGGGCTGTGGTATCGCCCCAGCTATTTCCCCGCCCCGGGCGAGACGACCTGGCGCCAGGCCTGCGACCGCGAAGTGGCGATGGTGCGCAATGCGGTGGGCATCTGCGATGTCTCGACGCTGGGCAAGATCGACATCCAGGGGCCCGATGCGGCGCAACTGCTGGACTTCGTCTATACCAACACCTTCTCGACGCTGGCGCAGGGCCGCGTGCGCTATGGCCTGATGCTGCGCGAGGATGGCTTCGTCATGGACGACGGCACCACGGCGCGGCTGGGCGAGCAGCACTACGTGATGACGACGACCACCGCTGCGGCGGGCCTCGTGATGAAGCACCTGGAATTCGTGCACCAGTGCCTGCGGCCCGACTGGGACCTGTCGATGATCTCGGTCACCGAGGCCTGGGCACAGTTCGCGGTGGCGGGGCCGAAATCGCGCGAATTGCTGAACGGCCTCCTGGACCAGCCCATCGACGATGCGACCTGGCCCTTCATGTCCTGCGGAAAGATCGCCGTGCAAGGCATTGAAGGCAGGCTGTTCCGCATCTCGTTCTCGGGTGAGCACGCCTACGAGATCGCGGTGCCGGCGCGCTATGGCGACAGCCTGTTCCGCCTGCTGGTGGCGCGCGCCGAAGGGATGGGCGGCGGTCTCTACGGGATGGAGGCGCTGAACGTCCTCCGGATCGAGAAGGGCCACATCACCCATGCCGAGATCCACGGGCGCACCACCGCCTTCGACATCGGCATGGGGCGGATGGTGTCGCAGAAGAAGGACTGCATCGGCAAGACGATGTCCGAACGGCCCGGCCTCATGGACCCCGAGCGCGAACGCCTGGTCGGCCTGCGGCCCGTGGGCGCGGTGCGCCAGATCCTGGCGGGTGCGCATCTCTTCAACGAAGGCGACGCGGCGGTGCGCGTCAACGACCAGGGCTATGTCACCTCGACCTGTTTCTCGCCCACGCTGGGCGACACGCTGGCGCTGGCCTTCCTCAAGCGCGGGCCAGAGAGATACGGAGAGAAGGTGCGCATGGTCGATCATGCGCGCGGGGTGGAAACCCTCTGCGAAGTGGTGAACCCGGTGTTCTTCGATCCCGAGGGAGGGCGCGTGCGTGGTTGAGTTGATCGCGAAATCGGCCTGTGACGGCCTGCTGCCGAAGACCATCGGCTCCCTGACCCTGAGCGAGGCGGCGCCCGAGGCGATCACCTCGGTCACCCCTTTCCGCGGGCAGGAGGCGGCGGTCTCCGAGGCGCTGAAGGCGCAGATCGGGGCGGCCTGGCCCGCGCCCAACCGGATGACGGGGCGCGCGGGCGCGCGGGTCGTGTTCTCGGGCCGGGGCCAGGCCTTCGTCCTGGGACCGAGGATCGCGCCCATCGCGGGTGCTGCGCTGAGCGACCAGACCGACGCCTGGGCCAGCGTCGAGCTTTCGGGCACCGGCGCGGCGGACGCGCTGGCGCGTCTGGTGCCGATCGATCTGCGCCCGGGCGTCTTCAGGCAGGGCCATTGCGCACGAACCCTGATCTTCCACATGCCGGGGCTGGTCATGCATACGGGCCAGGACCGCTATGGGCTGATGGTGTTCCGGTCGATGGCGCGAACGCTGGTTCACGATCTCGAAAGCGCCATGGAAGCCATCGCCGCGCGCGGTTAAGGTATTGGCCGCGTCAGACTGATTCCGAAAGGACCGCCATGCGATCGCTTGCCCTGACCCTTGCCCTGATGAGCCTGCCCCCGATGGCGCAGGCCCAGGTGACATCGCAGGCCGTGTGCGACACGACCGCCGTCATCGTCAGCAAGGCGCAGGCGCTGCGGATGCAGGGCAAGACGGGCCCCGAGGCGGTCGAGATGCTGAGCGCGGAATATTCCGACCGCAGCGAGGCGTTCCGTGGCTCGGCCATCCCGATGCTGGTCAACGATTTCGTCTATCTCCAGCCCGAGGCCGCGATGAAGGAAGACCTGGCCGCGTTCTGGAAGCAGACCTGCCTGTCGACCGACCTGAGCGCGGTTCTGCCCGCCGACTGAGGCCGCCGGCCCGCCCGGCAGTCGCGGGGGCGGAGGCGAAACCGGTGTCCAAGTCCGCCGGAAATGATCTAGACTGGCGGTCATGAGCCTGCCTCCCGGATTCCTCGACGAATTGCGCAGCCGCGTCAGCCTGTCCCAGGTTGTCGGGCGCAAGGTCATGTGGGACATGCGCAAGTCGAACCAGGCCAAGGGCGACATGTGGGCGCCTTGCCCCTTCCCCCAGGAAAAGTCGGCCTCTTTCCATGTCGATGACCGCAAGGGCTATTACTACTGCTTCGGGTGCCACGCCAAGGGCGACGCCATCGGCTTCGTGAAGGAGACCGAGAACGTGGGCTTCATGGAGGCGGTCGAGATCCTGGCGCGCGAGGCCGGGATGACGATGCCCGCCCGCGATCCGCAGGCGCAGGCAAAGGCCGACCGCCGGACCCTTCTGGCCGAGGTGATGGAGCAGGCGGTCCGGTTCTTCCGCCTGCAATTGCGCACCGCCGCCGCCGGACCTGCCCGCGACTATCTTGCCCGCCGTGGCCTGTCCGAGGCCGCGCAGGACCGCTGGGAACTGGGCTTCGCCCCCGATACCTGGCAGGCGCTGTGGGATCACCTGACGGGCAAGGGCGTGGCCCCCGACCTGATCCTGGGCGCGGGACTGGCCAAACCCTCGGCCCGGGGCGAGGGGGGCAAGCCCTATGACACGTTCCGGGGCCGGATCATGTTCCCGATCCGCGACGCGCGCGGGCGCTGCATCGCCTTCGGCGGGCGCGCGATGGACCCGGGCGACAGCGCCAAGTATCTCAACAGCCCCGAGACCGAGCTGTTCGACAAGGGCCGCAGCCTCTACAACCACGGACCCGCGCGCAATGCCGCGGGCCGCGGCCAGCCGCTGATCGTGGCCGAGGGCTACATGGACGTGATCGCGCTGTCCGAGGCGGGGTTCGAGGCCGCCGTCGCCCCCCTAGGGACGGCGATCACCGAGACGCAGTTGCAGCTTCTCTGGCGGATCGCGCCGGAACCGATCATCGCGCTGGACGGCGACACCGCGGGTGTCCGCGCGGCGATGCGGCTGATCGACCTGGCGCTGCCTCTGATCGAGGCGGGCCAGTCCCTGCGCTTCGCCATGATGCCCGACGGCAAGGACCCCGACGACCTGATCCGCAGCGAAGGTGCCGGCGCGGTGCAGGCGGTTCTGGATGCCGCCCAGCCCATGGTGCGCCTGCTCTGGCAGCGCGAGACCGAAGGCCGCGTCTTCGACAGCCCGGAGCGCAAGGCGGCGCTGGACCTGGCCTTGCGCGAAAAGCTGAAACTGATCCGCGACCCGTCCATCCGCAACCATTACGCCCAGGACATCAAGGACCT
>SBFT01000239.1 GCA_006227805.1 Paracoccaceae bacterium | reverse complement strand
GCCCGCGACCTGGATGCCGTGATCGTCGAGGATGACTACGAATTCGAGATGTCGTTCCTGGGTCCGCCCTCGCCGGCGCTGAAGTCGCTCGATACCGACGGGCGGGTGGTCTATGTCGGCAGCTTCTCCAAGTCGCTGTTTCCGGGGCTGCGGCTGGGCTACCTGGTCGGCAGCCAGTCCTTCATCCGCGAGGCGCGCGCCCTGCGCGCCCAGGTGCTGCGCCACCCGCCGGGCCATATCCAGCGCACCGCCGCCTATTTCCTGTCGCTGGGGCACTACGACGCCCAGATCCGGCGCATGGGCAAGGTCCTGCACCGACGGCGCGAGGTGATCGAGGCCGCGATCGCCGCCCATGGCCTGACCATCGCGGGGCGCGGGGTCTATGGCGGGTCCTCGCTGTGGATGCGCGCGCCCGCCGGCACCGACATGGGCCGCGTGGCCGAAAGCCTGCGCGCGCAATCGGTCCTGATCGAGCCCGGCGCCCCCTTCTTCAAGGGCCCCGACCGGCCGCGCGAATTCTACCGGCTGGCCTATTCCTCGATCCAGGCCAAGGCGATCCCGGAGGGCATCGCGCGGGTGGCGGCGGCCATCGGCGGCGCGCGGGGCTGAGCCGTGGCGGCACCTCTGGCCCTATCCGGCCCCTGCGACTGGCCCTAATCAGCCCCGCCGCCTGCCCGTAGAACCGTCACCAGCCGATCCGGCCAAGGGGAGACATGCGCGATGAAGATGACCACCGAAGAAGCCTTCGTGAAGGTGCTGCAACGCCACGGCATCCAACATGCCTTCGGCATCATCGGATCGGCCATGATGCCGATTTCCGACCTCTTCCCCAGGGCGGGAATCACCTTCTGGGACTGCGCGCATGAAGGCAGCGCCGGCATGATGTCGGACGGCTATACCCGCGCGACCGGCAAGGTCAGCATGATGATCGCCCAGAACGGCCCCGGCATCACGAACTTCGTGACCGCCGTGAAGACCGCCTACTGGAACCACACGCCGCTGTTGCTGGTCACGCCGCAGGCCGCGAACAGGACGATCGGCCAGGGCGGGTTCCAGGAAGTCGAACAGATGAAGCTGTTCGAGGACATGGTCGCCTACCAGGAGGAAGTCCGCGACCCCTCCCGCGTGGCCGAGGTCCTGACCCGCGTGATCTCGAAGGCCCGGCGCCTCTCGGGTCCGGCCCAGATCAACATTCCCCGGGATTTCTGGACGCAGGTCGTGGACATCGAGATCCCCGAACCCATCGAGTTCGAGGCAAGCCCCGGCGGCGAGAACTCGGTCCAGGCGGCGGCGGACCTTCTGAGCGCGGCGAAGAACCCCGTCATCCTGAATGGCGCGGGCGTGGTGCTGGCAGGGGCGATCCCGGCCTCGATGGCGCTGGCCGAACGCCTCGATGCGCCGGTCTGCGTGGGCTACCAGCACAACGACGCCTTCCCCGGATCGCATCCGCTGTTCGCGGGGCCGCTGGGATACAACGGATCGAAGGCCGCGATGGAGCTGATCCGCGACGCGGACGTGGTGCTGTGCCTGGGCACCCGGCTGAACCCGTTCTCGACCCTGCCGGGATACGGCATGGACTACTGGCCGAGAGAGGCGAAGATCATCCAGGTCGACATCAACCCCGACCGGATCGGCCTGACCAAGAAGGTCACCGTCGGCATCGTCGGCGACGCGCGCAAGGTCGCGGGCGGCATCCTGGCGCGGCTGTCTGACACCGCGGGCGACGCCGGGCGCGCGGAGCGCCGCGCGCGCATCGCGCAGACGAAATCCCAGTGGGCGCAGCAACTCTCCAGCATGGATCACGAGGAAGACGACCCCGGCACCACCTGGAACCAGCGCGCCCGCGCCGACAAGCCCGACTGGATGAGCCCCCGCATGGCCTGGCGCGCGATCCAGAGCGCATTGCCGAAGGAGGCGATCATCAGCTCGGACATCGGCAACAACTGCGCCATCGGCAACGCCTATCCCAGCTTCGAGGCCGGCCGGAAATACCTGGCGCCCGGCCTCTTCGGTCCCTGCGGCTATGGCCTGCCCTCGATCGTCGGCGCCAAGATCGGCTGCCCCGACGTGCCGGTGGTGGGCTTTGCCGGCGACGGCGCCTTCGGCATCGCGGTCAACGAATTGACGGCGATCGGGCGGTCGGAATGGCCCGCGATCACGATGGTGGTCTTCCGCAACTATCAATGGGGCGCGGAAAAGCGGAACTCGACCCTGTGGTTCGACGACAACTTCGTGGGCACCGAACTGGACACCCAGGTCTCCTATGCCGGCATCGCCAGGGCCTGCGGGTTGCAGGGCGTCGTTGCGCGCACGATGGACGAACTGACCGCCGCGCTGAACCAGGCGATCACCGACCAGATGAAGCATGGCAGGACCACCCTGATCGAGGCGATGATCAACCAGGAACTGGGCGAACCCTTCCGCCGCGACGCCATGAAGAAACCGGTCGAGGTGGCGGGGATCGATCCGGCCGACATGCGCCCGCAAGTGGCGTGAGCCGGGATGGAGCGCATCGGCCTGTCCTTCGCCTTTGAGATCCGCGCAGACATCGCGCCTCCCCTCGATGGCGGGCCCGGGCGCGCCGGACACCGGCGGGTGATCCCGATCACCGGCGGTTCGGTCGAAGGGCCGCGGCTTACGGGACGGGTGGTGCCGGGTGGGGCGGATTACGAATTGCAGCGCGCCGATGGCTGTTCGGTCGTCGAGGCGCATTATGCGCTCGAGGCCGCGGATGGCACGCCGATCTACATCCGCAACAAGGGGCTGTTCGTGGCACCCCCCGCGGTGATCGCGCGTGTCGATTCGGGGGAACCGGTGGCGCCGGACCAGTATTACTTCCGCACCGCGCCGGTCTTCGACGCGCCCGACGGGCCGCATGGCTGGTTGTCGGACCGGCTTTTCGTGGCCGAGGCCCGGTTTACCCCATCCGTCGTTACCCTCCGCGTGTTCGAGGTCACATGACCGCAGCCTCCGCCAGCATAAGCGTCACCGCCGTCGCCGCGACGATATCCGCCACCGTCGCGCCGCGGCTCAGGTCGCAGACGGGCTTCGCGAAGCCCTGCAGCACCGGCCCCAGAGCCTGCGCGCCCGCAAGTTCCTGAACCAGCTTGTAGGCGATGTTGCCTGCATCCAGCGACGGAAAGACCAGCACATTGGCATCGCCCGATCCCAGCCCCTTCTTCGCCGCGATCGCCGCGTTCAGCGCGGCGTCGGCCTGGATCGGCCCGGTGAAGCCCGTGCGCCGGGCGACCTCGGCCACCATCTCGACGCTGGCACCCGCCCCGCTGGTCCCGGTCGAGAAGGACAGAAGCGCCACCTCGGCCCGCCCCAGAAGCGCCCGCCCCGAGGACTGCGAGGCGCGCGCGATGGCCTCCAGCACATCGGCGTCCGGATACGTGTTGACGGCGCAATCGGCGAAGATCAGGGGCCGTCCATCCGCCAAGATCATCAGGAAGAACGAGGACGGCACCGTCACGCCGGGCGAAAGGCCGATGGCGAGCGACGCCGCCTCGATCACCCGCCGCGTCGGACTGTCCGCGCCCGCGACCATCGCATCGGCCTCGCCCGCGGCCACCATCGCCGCCGCCCGGATCAGCGGCCGCGCAAGCATCCGCCGCGCGACGCCTTCGCCGACGCCGCGGCCCGTCACCAGGGCAGTGACCAGGGCCGCCGCCTGCGCATCCGTCACATCGGCGAGCGGCAGCGGCACGCAGAGGCCCTCTGCCGAGAGCCGCTCCATGGCCTGCGCCACGCGCGGATCACCGGTTTCGGGAAAGACGACGCGCGCCTGCCGCAGGCGCGCCCGTTCGAAGACCTGGTCCAGAACGCTCATCCCCGCAGAAGGCCCCGCAACCGCCCGTCCCGTCAAGCGGGTGCCGCGATGACCGCGACGCTCGCCCTCCCGTCCGGAGACCTGGCCTGGCTGACCGCGATCTGCTTTCTCGCCGGTCTGGTCCGCGGGTTTACCGGCTTCGCGCTCTCTGCGCTGGTCATGGCGACAGCGGTCCTGTTCCTGCCGCCGATCGAGTTGATCCCGATGCTGTGGTATCTCGAGATGGGCGCAAGCCTGATGATGCTTTCGGGCGGCCTGCGCGACGCCCACATGCCCACGGCGGTCCTCTTGGTGATCGGCACCTGGATCGGCTGGCCGATCGGCCTGTCGCTGACGCAATCCCTGCCCGTCGACACCTCGAAGCTGACCACCCTGGCGATCATCGTCACGCTGGCCGCGCTGCAACTGGCGCGGCTGCGCATCCCGGGACTGGCCTCGCGTCCGGGCACGGTGATCGCGGGGGTCACCGCCGGCATCGTCTCGGGGCTCGCGCATGTGGGCGGCATGATCGTTGCCCTCTATGTCCTGGCGCAGGGCAGCGCGGCGCGGTCGATGCGCGGCACCCTCGTGATCTATCTTTTTCTCAGCTCGCTCGGCGCGCTGGGCTACCAGATCTGGTTCGGCGTCATGACCGAAACCGCGGCGGCGCGGGGCCTGGCGATGTTGCCCGCGACCCTGCTGGGGGTCTGGATCGGCAGCCGCCTCTTCAACCCGCGGTGGGAGCCCTTCTATCGCCCGGTCTGCCTGGGGCTGCTGATCGCGCTGGCGGGCGCGGGCCTGATCCGGCAGGGCCTGTCGGGATGAGGACGGGTGTCCACCGAACCCGCAGCACCGAAGGCGGATCTTCCGCCGGGGCGGAATTTTTCGGAAAGACCTTGCGGCCCATCCGGATTTTTTCCACGGTCGGCAGGGCCTGAGGGAGGAACAAGATGGCCCGACGTCAGCCCCGGATCGACCTGTCGCCGAAAGTTTCGGACGAGGTGCGCAAGACCACCTGCTACATGTGCGCCTGCCGCTGCGGGATCAACGTGCACCTCAAGGATGGCAAGGTCGCCTATATCGAGGGCAACCGCGACCATCCGGTGAACAAGGGCGTTCTCTGCGCCAAGGGCAGCGCCGGGATCATGCAGGTGAACGCGCCCTCGCGGCTGCGCGCGCCCCTGAAAAGGGTGGGCCCGCGCGGCTCGGGCGAGTTTCGGGAGATCACCTGGGACGAGGCGCTGGATCTCGCCGTCAGCTGGCTGAAGCCGATCCGCGACACCGCGCCCGAGAAACTGGCCTTCTTCACCGGCCGCGACCAGTCGCAATCCTTCACCAGCTTCTGGGCGCAGAATTTCGGCACGCCCAACTACGCCGCGCATGGCGGTTTCTGTTCGGTCAACATGGCGGCCGCCGGCATCTACACGATGGGCGGCGCGTTCTGGGAATTTGGCCAGCCGGATTGGGACCACACTCAGCTTTTCATCCTGTTCGGCGTGGCGGAAGACCACGACTCGAACCCGATCAAGATGGGCATCGGACGGATCAAGGCCCGCGGCGCGCGCGTCATCGGCGTCAACCCGATACGCACCGGCTACAACGCCGTCGCCGACGACTGGCTGGGCATCACCCCCGGCACCGATGGACTGCTGATCCTGTCGCTCATCCATGTGCTGATGCAGGCGGGCCGGATCGACGTCGACTACCTCGCCCGCTATACCAACGCGCCCTGCCTGGTGATCGAGAACCCGGGGGCCGCCGATCACGGCCTTCTCCTGCGCGACGCGGCGGGCAAGCAACTGGTGATCGACCGGGACACGGGCGACCTTGTCCCCTTCGACCGCGCGGGCGTGCGCCCTGACCTGACCGCCACGCATCAGCTGAACGGCCGGACCTGCCGGACCGTGATGGCGCACATGGCGGACAAGTATCTCGATCCGGCCTGTGCCCCCGAGGCGGTTGCCGACCGCTGCGGCATCCCCGCAGGCAAGATCCGTGCGCTGGCCTCCGAGATCGCCCGCGTCGCCTTCGACGAGGCGATCACCCTGGACCAGCCCTGGACCGACTTCCGGGGCGAGCGCCACGAGAGTATGACAGGCCGCCCCGTCAGCTTTCACGCGATGCGCGGGATCTCGGCCCATGCCAACGGCTTCCAGACCGCCCGCGCGCTGCATGTGCTGCAGATCCTGCTGGGCACGGTCGAGGTTCCGGGCGGCTTCCGTTTCAAGCCGCCCTATCCCAAGCCGCCCGAGGCGCATCCCAAGCCCCATTGCAAGACCCAGGCGCAATGCGCGCTGAACGGCCCGCACCTGGGTTTCGTCCACGGCCCCGAGGACCTGGCGCTGAAGGACGATGGCACGCCTGCCCGCATCGACAAGGCCTTCACCTGGGAAAACCCGATGTCGGCGCATGGGCTGATGCACATGGTCATCTCGAACGCACA
>SBFT01000181.1 GCA_006227805.1 Paracoccaceae bacterium | reverse complement strand
GGAGCTGTTCACCTCGCGGCCCGTGGGCGACACGATGGTGACGACGATCTGGGCCTCATCCTCGAGCTGGACGCTGACGGCGCTGCCCCTGTTCATCTGGATGGGCGAAATCCTATACCGGACAAGGCTTTCCGAGGACATGTTCAAAGGGCTCTCGCCCTGGCTGGGGCGTCTGCCGGGGGGCCTTGTCCATACCAACATCGTGGGCTGCACGGTCTTTGCCGCCGTGTCCGGATCATCCGCCGCGACCCTGACCACTGTGGGCAAGATGTCGATCCCGGAACTGCGCGCGCGCAATTATCCCGAGCGGCTGGTCATCGGCACGCTGGCGGGGGCGGCGACGCTGGGGCTGATGATCCCACCGTCGCTGGCGCTGATCGTCTATGGGGTGACGGTGAACGAATCGATCACCCAGCTGTTCTTCGCGGGCGTCTTCCCGGGCCTGGTGCTGGCGCTGATGTTCATGGCCTATGTGGCCATCCACGCGAAACTCTCGAAGGACTGGAACCCAAAGGCCGATCCGGGGATGAGCCTGGCCGAGAAGCTGCGCAACTCGCGCTTCCTGCTGCCGGTCTTCTGCCTGATCTTCGTGGTCATAGGCTCGATGTATACCGGCCTTGCGACCGCGACCGAGGCGGCGGCGGTGGGGGTGATCGGCGGGCTGGCCCTGGCGGCCAGCCAGGGATCGCTGACCTGGGCCACCTTCACCGAAAGCCTGATGGGGGCGACGCGCACCAGCGCCATGATCGCGCTGATCCTGGCGGGGGCCGCGTTCCTGAAACTGGCGATGGGCTTCACGGGCCTTCCGCGCGCGCTGGCCGACATGATCGCGGACCTGGAGCTGACGCGGTTCCAGCTGCTGATGGCGCTTCTGGTCTTCTACATCATCCTGGGCATGTTCCTCGACGGCATCTCGTCGGTCGTGCTGACCATGGCGGTGGTGGAACCCATGGTGCGCGACGCAGGCATCGACCTGATCTGGTTCGGCATCTTCGTGGTGGTCGTGGTCGAGATGGCGCAGATCACGCCGCCCATCGGGTTCAACCTCTTCGTGCTGCAGGGCATGACGAACCACGAGATGGGCTACATCACGCGCGCCGCGCTGCCGATGTTCCTGATCATGGTCCTGATGTGCTTCGTGCTGATCGCCTTCCCCGAGATCGCGCTGTGGCTGCCCGAGACGATGCGGCAGGCCGGGTGAGGGGGCAAGGTGACGGGCCTTCTGCATATCGTCGCGCGCAACGGCAGGCTGTGCCTGGTCGTGGGGCTGCTGGCGGGGCTGGCCTTGCCGGGGGTGGCGGCGGCGCTGCGGCCCTGTCTGCCGGCGCTGGTGGCGGTGCTTCTGTTCCTGACGGCATTCCGCGTGGGCCCCGGGGCGGCCCTGGGCGAGCTGGCTCTGGGGCGGCGCACCCTGGGCCTTGTGCTGGTCCTGCAACTGGTGCTGCCGCTGGCGGCGCTGGCGGTGCTTCTGCCGCTGGGCTGGGCGGCCGCACCCTTCGCGCTGGCGGCGGTGCTGATGCTGGCCGCCCCGTCCGTCACCGGCGCGCCGAACTTCGCCATCATGACGGGGCAGGACCCCGCGCCCGCGATGCGGCTGATGGTGCTGGGCACGGCGCTGTTTCCGCTGACGGTGCTGCCGGTCTTCTGGGCCCTGCCGCAGCTGGGCGGGGCCGAGGGGCTGGGCGCGGCGTTGCGGCTGGTCGTGGTGATCCTGGGCGCGGTGGGGGCGGGCCTTGCGCTGCGGCACCTGATGGATGCGCGGGTGACGCCCGAGCGGCTGCGCGCGCTGGACGGGGTGACGGCGCTGGCGCTGGCGGTGATCGTGGTGGGGCTGATGTCGGCGATCGGGCCCTTGCTGCGGGCCGATCCCATGGTCCTTCTGGGCTGGGCGGCGGCGGTCTTTGCGTTGAACATCGGCTTGCAAGTCCTTGCTTTCCTGATCTATCGGGATGAGGGCAGGGCGGCTGTGTCGATCGTGGCGGGCAACCGCAACATCGCCTTGTTCCTGATCGCCTTGCCCGATCGCGTGGTCGAGCCCCTGTTGATCTTCATCGGCTGCTACCAGATTCCGATGTATCTGACCCCCTTGCTGATGAGGCCCCTCCATGACCGCGCCTGACGTCCCGATCATCCGCACTGTCGGTCTGGACGGGATGCTGGTCAGCTTCGGAGACCGCCTGAGCGAACCCGCCAACCGCGCCGCGCTGGCGCTGCGCGCGGCCCTCGACCGCGAAGGCTGGCCGGGGGTCGAGGAAACCTCGACCTCGCTGGTCTCGGCCTTCCTGCGGTTCGACCCGCGGCGGCTGTCGCACGAGGCGTTGCGCGCCCGGTTGGCCGACATACTGGAGGGGCGCGACTGGACGCAGGCCGACCTGCCCGAGGGGCGGCGTCTGTTCCGGATCCCGACCGTCTATGGCACCGACCTCGCCCCGCAACTGGACGAGGCGGCACACCGCGCCGGGATCAGCCCCGGGCAGGCGGTGGCGGAACTGTCCAGCGCGCGCGTCCGGGTGCAGACCATCGGCTTCGCGCCGGGCCAGCCCTATCTGGGCGCCTTGCCGCCGCATTGGGACATCCCGCGCCAGCAGGGTCTGACGCCGCGCGTGCCGGAAGGCGCGCTGGTGGTGGCGATCCGGCAATTCGTCCTGTTCTCGGTCGCGACGCCGACGGGCTGGCGGCATGTGGGCCAGACCGCGGCGCGGCTGTTCCGGCCCGAGGCCCCGGACCCCTTCCTTCTGCGGCCTGGAGACGAGGTTGAGTTTCCCTCCGTAACCCGCGAGGAATTCGACAATTTCAAGCGTCGGAGGCAGGATGGCATCCGGATGGAGCCGCTGCCATGACCCGCGCCCTGATCTGCCACCAGGCCGGGCCGGGCCTGACCGTCCAGGACATGGGCCGGACGGGTCTGCTGGCCCAGGGCCTGTCCCGGGGCGGCGCCGCGGACCGGCTTGCGCTGTCGGAAGGCGCGGCGCTGCTGGGTCAGTCCGACACCCTCGCGGCGGTGGAAATGGCCGGCATGGGCGGTGTGTTCGAGGCGACGGAAGACATCGCCGTGGCGCTGACCGGCGCGCCGATGCGGGCCGAGATCGATGGTGCGCCGGTCCTGTGGAACGCGGCGCACCTGCTGCCCGGGGGCGCGAAACTGAAGATCGGCGCGGCGACCGCGGGCACCTATGGCTATCTGAGCGTCGCGGGCGGCATCGACACGCCGCTTGTCCTGGGCGCGCGCTCGGCGCACCTGACCGCCGGTCTGGGGGCCGCGCTGGGGCAGGGCGACCGCCTGCCCGTCGGCCCCGCCAGGACCCGGCGCAGCGGCGTCCGGCTGGCAGTCACGCCCCGTTTCGACGGCGGAGAGATCCGTGTCCTGCGCAGCCTTCAGACCGATTTCTTTCCACCCGAGACTCTGGAGCGGTTCGAAAACACGGTCTTTTCCCGCGACCAGCGCGGCAACCGCATGGGCGTGCGCATGAATTCCGATGGCGACGGTTTTCATGTCGAGGGCGGATTGCACGTGATCTCGGAGATCATCGTGCCGGGCGACATCCAGATGACCGGCGACGGCGCGCCCTACGTGCTGCTGGCGGAATGCCAGACCACCGGTGGCTATCCCCGGATCGGCACCGTGATCCCGTCGGACCTGCCGCGTGTGGCGCAGGCGGGACCGGGCGCGACCTTGCGGTTCCGCTTCGTCGGGCTGGACGAGGCGCTGGCGCTGAACCTGCGCCATCTGGCCGAGATCGAGGCGTTGAAATCCCGGGTCGAACCCCTGGTGCGCGACCCGGCAAGCATCCATAATCTGTTGGAATATCAATTGATCAGCGGCGTTTCTTCAGGCGCCGATCCGGAGGAGGACTGAACCATGGCACAAACCGTCGACCTGAACGCGGACATGGGTGAAAGCTTCGGGCCCTGGGTGATGGGACGGGATGCGGCGCTTCTGGATGTCATCACCTCGGCCAACATCGCCTGCGGCTGTCATGCCGGCGATTGGGACGTGATGGCGGCGACGATGAAACTGGCCCACGACAAGGGTGTCGGCATCGGCGCGCATCCCGGTTTCGCCGATCTGCAAGGCTTTGGCCGGCGGCGGATTTCCATGCCGCATCAAAGCCTTGCGAACCTTGTCGCATACCAGGTCGGCGCCGCGCAGGCACTGGCGCGTGCCCAGGGCGCGCATGTGCGGCACCTGAAGCTGCACGGCGCAATGGCCAACATGGCCAGCGAGGACCAGGCCATGGCGCGCGCCTGCTATGAGGCCGCGCTGAAGGTTCAGCCCGAAATTATCATCATGGTGCTGGCCGGAACCGCGCAGGAACGCGCGGTGCGCGATCTCGGCTGCGCCTGGGCCGGAGAAATCTTCGCCGATCGCGCCTACAACGACGACGCAACGCTGGTCGACCGCGCGAAGCCCGGCGCCGTGATCCATGACGCGGCGCTTGCGGGTCCGCGCATCGTCCGGATGGTCAAGGCCGGCGCGATCATCGCCGAGAGCGGCAAGCGGATCGAGACGAACATCGACACGATCTGTCTGCACGGGGACACGCCCGAAGCGGTCGAGATCGCCAGATCGGTGCGGGCCTGCCTGGAGGCGGAAGGGATCGTTCTGAAGCAGTTCAACGGAAGACACTGAGAATCCTTGAATTTTCTGGCGGCGAAGACAATTCCGGATGCGTCCATTAATTACATAATATATATTATACGACTTTTGGATATCGCGATCCGGGGCCGGATCCGAAGCCAAGGCGCTCACCGGTAATTGACTGTCGCGCGGCCCCCCTGTCGCGTAGACGGCAGGAAACGGCAACCGAGACGGAGCTTTCCCCGATGCCCAATCCCGGACTGACGCGGCGCGGCCTTCTGGTCGGCGGGACGCTGGCCGCAGGCGCAGGCCTTGCCGTCTGGACGACGCTGTTTCCGGACGATGCCGTGGGCGCACGGTCTCTCGGCGTGGCCGAGGCGCATCGCGCGGCGCTGGCCGGGACGATCACGCTTGTCGACATCCGTCGTCCCGAGGAATGGAAGAGCACGGGTCTGGGCGAAGGCGCCCTGCCCCTGGACATGCGCCGCCCGGATTTCGTGGCGACCCTCGACGCGGCTCTGGGCGGCGACAGGTCGCGACCGGTCGCGTTGATCTGCGCCTCGGGCGTGCGCTCGGCGCGGCTTGCGCGGGCGCTGGCGGATGCGGGCTTCACCGACGTGCGCGATGTGCCCGAGGGCATGAGCGGCTCGCGCCTTGGTCCGGGCTGGGTGCGCAGCGGCTTGCCCGTCGTGGCTGTCCCGTAAGGCCCGTCCCGTGAGGCCGTTTCGCGGGCCGCGCGCGGGGTCGCTGCCATCGAGGCCTGCCCGCGCAACGGCGGCGCGAGGCCCAAGACCCCTGCCCTGACCCTGCAAGGCTTCAGGTCGCAGCCGTCCCGGGCGGCAGCGCTGTGCCGCGCAAGGTGGCGAAGGCCTGGTCCTGGGTCAGGAAGACCTGGCCCGACAGCTGGTCGAGGAAATGCGAGCGTTTCAGACGGTCCATCACGGGACCCTTCACCTCGGACAGGTGCAGGGTGACGCCCATGTCGGTCAGGCGGCTGTTGATCGCCTCGAGCGATTCGAGGGCCGAGAAGTCGACCTCGTTCACGGCCGAGAACATCAGGATCAGGTGTCTGGGGCGCGGCTCGGTGGTGACGCGGGCCAGGATCATGTCCTCCATCCAGCGGGCATTGGCGAAATAGAGGCTTTCGTCGATGCGCAGCGTGACGATCGCGGGATCGGTCAGGACCTCGTGGCGGCGGATGTTGCGGAAATGCTCGGTTCCCGGGACGCGGCCCACTTCGGCGACATGGGGTTTCGCGGTCTTCCACACGAAGAGCGCGAGCGAGACCAGCACGCCCGCCGCCACGCCCGCCTCGACGCCCGCGCCCAGCGTCAGCAGGATCGTCACCGCGACCGCGGCGAAATCGGCGCGCGAATAGTCATAGGCCCGGCGCAGCGCGCCGAGGTCCACCAGCGAGACGACCGCGACGATGATCGTGGCGGCCAGCGTCGCCTTCGGCAGGAAATAGAGCAGCGGCGTGAGGTAGAGTGCTGCGCCCAGAAGACCGATCGCCGTCAGCGCACCCGCGGCGGGCGTCACCGCGCCCGCGTCGAAATTCACGACCGACCGCGCGAAGCCCCCCGTCACCGGATAGCCCCCCGACACCGCCGAGGCGATGTTCGAGGCGCCGAGCGCCACCAGTTCCTGGTTGGGGTCGATGCGCTGGCGGCGCTTGGCGGCCAGCGTCTG
>SBFT01000194.1 GCA_006227805.1 Paracoccaceae bacterium | reverse complement strand
ACCATGGTGCAGAATGCCGACCGGATGCTGGAGGATTGCCTGGCGCGCGATCCCGAGCTGCGCCGCGAATGGGAAGAAACCCAGAAGCTGAAGGTCGATCCCCGCATCACCCGGCTGGGCGCCGTTCTGCGCAAGACCTCGCTGGATGAACTGCCGCAGCTCTGGAACGTGCTGAAGGGCGAGATGTCCATCGTCGGCCCGCGTCCGATGCTGCCCGAGCAATTGCCGCTCTACGGCGACCCGCGCGCCTATTTCGCGCTGCGCCCGGGCATCACCGGCCCCTGGCAGGTCAGCGCCCGCAATGAACAGGGTTTCGCCATGCGCACCGAATTCGACGACGCCTATCACACCCATGTCAGCCTGGCCCTGGACCTCGGGATCCTCTGGCGCACAGTGGGCGTGGTGTTGCGCCGGACGGGATATTGATCGGGGCACCGTCCCGACGCTCGAAGAATGACACCGGACATGTGCCGCGCCTTGGACGCGCCACCGGGACCGGGTCCGCGGATGCCGATCCGCCGGCCGCGACAGGATCGAAGGACACCAAGGCGATGAAGGACGAATTGGGCGTGTCCAGCCTCCCGCAGGGGGGCGAGGGGATGCGCATCCGGCGCAGGACGCGCGGAACGGATCGGGCTGCCGAGGCGGACAGGCCCGGCATGACCTTGACGGGAGCGGGCAGCGAAAGCCTGGTCCCGGCCCGGTCGGCCCCGGCAGAAGGCGTGGTCGCGCGGATGGACGCACAGGAAGATCTCTGGCCCTTGCTGGATCGGGTCACGGCGCCGGTCGCGCCCGAAGGCTCGCCCCAGGCGGGGCGGCGATGGCTGAGCGCGCTCTACCGGTCTGACCCCGTCGCGCAGGGCTTCGACCTGCTGCGCACACGGCTGATGCAGACCATGCGCGCGCGCGGCTGGAAGCGGATCGCCGTGGCCGCCCCCCGGCGCGGAGCCGGCGCGACCTTCACGGCGGTGAACCTTGCCCTGAGCCTGGCGCGCGTCCCGGGCAGCCGCACGGTGCTGCTCGATCTCAACCAGCGTCACCCCGGCGTCACCCGGGCGCTGGGCTTGCAGGGCGAAGCGCCCGTTCACCGCTTCCTGGGCGGCTATGCCAGCCTCGAGCAGCACATCGTGAAGATCGCCGACACTCTGGCGATCGGGTTGTCCTCGGACACGCCCTGCGATCACGCGGCCGAAGTCTTCATGGACCCGACCACCGAACTGGTGCTCGAGGACATGATCGACGTGCTGCGCCCGGACATGGTGATATACGACCTGCCGCCGATGCTGGAAAGCGACGACGTGGCGGCCTTCCTGCCCCAGGTCGACGGGATCCTTCTGGTCTCGGACGGCACGGCGACCACGGCGCGGGACATCGCCGAATGCGAACGGATCCTCCAGGGCCAGACCCAGTTGCTGGGCGTCGTCCTGAACCGGGCGCGCGGCGGCGAATTCCGCAACCGCGGATCCTGACGCGTGCAGCGACCCCGATCGCCATGGTTTTGCCCCTTTGATCCGCTAGCTTGCGCGAAACGGGACCGGGCGATACGTCCGGCAACCGGGGCAGAGGCGCGGCAGGACGGCTGGGGGAACGGGGCAGATGGGTCCGATCCAGAGCTTTGACGATGTCATCGACATGGTGCGGCGGCGCGCCATGGCGATCCTTGTCGTGACCTTCCTGGGCGGTTGCGCCGCGCTGTTCCTGGCCGCGTCCCAGGTGCACCGCTACCAGTCGATCGAAGTCATCCAGATCGAGCGTCCGCGCATCGCGGGCGAGCTGGTGCCCTCGACGGTCGAAGGCTCCAGCGCCCGGCGGCTGCAACTGGTGCAACAGCAACTGACCACCCGCGGCGTGATGCTGGAGATCATCGACAAGTTCGGTCTGTTCTCGGACCTGCCGGCGCTGCGCCCCAGCGAGAAGGTCAATCTCCTGCGCGAGGCGACGCAGATTTCGGGCGTGGCGGCCGCGCGCGAGGGCTTTGCCGATGACGGCACGATCTCGGTCCTGACGATCACGGTGGAATTGCCCTCGCCCGAGCTTGCGCAACTGGTCGCGCGCGAATTCTCGGCCCGCACGATCGAACTCTATGCCGCGCGCCGGATCGACGAGGCCCAGCAGACGCTGGACTTCCTGACGAACCAGGAAGACCAGATCTCGGGGCAGGTGCGCACCCTCGAGGCCGAGATCGCGGCCTATCGCGCCACGCACGAGATCGCCTTGCCCGGAACGCTGGACATGCGCCGGACCCAGATCGCCACGCTGAGTTCGGCGATCCTGGACATCGATCGCGAGAAGATCGCGGTCCAGCGCCAGATCGACCAGCTGGACCACACCACCGCCCGGCAGACCACGGTCAACCGCGAGCTTGCGGCGCTCGAGGGGCAACTGGCCAGCCTCGATGCGCAGCGCAACCTGCTTTCCCAGCAAGCCGATCGCCTGGCGGCGACGATCGAGACCTCGCCCGAGGTCGAACGCCGCCTCTCGGCCTTCGAGCGCGACCTCGAACAGCTGCAATCCCAGCTTGCCGTGATCGCCGCGCGCCGGGCCGAGGCCCAGGTGGGGCTGCGGCTCGAGACCCAGCGCCAGTCCGAGCGCCTGATCGTGATCGAACCGGCGGCCCTGGCCGATTACCCGGTCACGCCCAGCCGCAAGCGCACGGTCATCCTGGGCGTCATGGCCAGTTTCATGCTGGGCCTCGGGGTGGCCTTCCTGATGGACCTGCGCCGCCCGGTGATCCGCAGTTCCGACCAGATGACGCGCGAAGTCGGCCTGACCCCGGTCATCGCGGTGCCGGATGTCGCCGTCTATCCGGGGCGGCCCGGGCGGCTCGCGCGGTGGAAGGCGGCGCTGAGGGGCAAGGTCGCGGTCGGCACCGATCCGGGCGGCCGCGAAGGACGCGCCTAGGGACGCGCCTGGCGCAACCCGAAGTCCGCCAGCGCCAGAACCGCGTCATGGTTCAGCCACAAGGCCGCGGCGACCAGCAGGGCCGTGACCGGAAGCCAGACCGCATCATGGCGCGCGTCCCAGGCCCCGTGCAGGCGCGCCAGCCGGATCAGCACGAGGTGGCTGGCCAGCAGCGCCAGTCCCAGCCCCCCCAGCGCGCCCGCCAGACCGAAGGCCGCAAAGCCTGCGAACAGGAACACCACCTGAAGGCTGGCCCGGCTGGCGGAAAAGAGGAAGAACCGCCGGCTGTCGCCCGCCGCCAGCGCGGCCTGGTCATAGCTGGCGCCGACGATCTGGGGCGCGAGGGCGCAGGCCAGCGCCGTCACGATGCCGCCCGCCGCCGCATAGCGCGCGTCATAGAGCAGATCGACCAGCCAGGGCCCCGCCAGCGCCATCACGGCGATCATCGACAGCCCCGCGGCCGTCATCGCGTGGCGCAGCCGCGAGAGCTTGGCGCGGTTCTGCGCGGACGCCGTGGGCGGCAGATCGCGGTAGACCGGGATCAGCAGGCGCAGCGTGACCGCCTGGATCAGCAGAAGCGGGAAGGAGGCCAGGAAATACCCGATGTTGTAGAGCCCCAGCGCGTCGAGGCTGAGAAACTTGCCCAGGATCGCCCGATCCCCCTGAGACGAGACGAAGAAGAAGGCCGTCGACAGGAAGATCCAGCCGCCGAAACGCAAGAGGCTGGCGAGAGCGGCGCGCTCGAGCCGGAAGCGGTTGCGCGGACCCGGCAGGCCCAGGTGGGTCAGGATCAGCTTGGCGGCCGCCGTGACGACCCCGCCGATCACCAGCGCCAGGACCGATCCCGTCATCCAGGCCAGCCCGATCATCGCGGCAACTCCGATCGCCTGCGCGGCCAGGTCCAGCTGCGTCAGGCGCCCCAGGGCCAGGTGACGGTTCGCGGTCTCGATCCGCGTCGGGTTGAACCCCGATATCAGCAGCGCCAGCGCCGCGATCGGCAGGTAGAGCGCCAGGTCCGGCGCCGCATAGAACGCCGCCAGGGGCGCCGCCAGCGCAGTGGCCAGGATCCACAGGATCACCCCGCGGATCACCTGAAGCGTCCAGGCGGTGTTCAGGAAATCGGGATCGTCGCCGCGCGGGCTCTGGGCGATGGCGGGACTGATCCCGACATCCGAGAACAGCATCAGCCCCACCGTCACCATCGTGACCAGCGCCATCAGGCCGAAGGCCTCTGGGAAGAGAAGCCGCGCCAGAATCAGGTTCGACGCCAGCCGCAGCGCCTGCGCGCCGCCATAGCCGACCACCAGCCAGGAGGTGCCACGCATCACCCGCGCCTTGAGGCCGCTGCCTTCCGTCAAACCCGCCTCGCGCCCCGACCTGCACCCGATATTGGCGGCAGGCTAGGGGCAGGGCAGGCCTGCGTCAATCGGGCCGGACGCGCGCGCGGGCGGATTGGCGCGCGCGCCGCCGGTGCGGGCTTTCATGCCGGGACCGAAGCGGCTAGGACTTGGCCGGGACCCGCCAGGATCGGACAGACGACGTGAAAATCGCATATGTGCTGAACACTTACCCGCAGCCCTCGCACAGTTTCATCCGGCGCGAGATCGCGGCGCTGCGGGCGCAGGGCCACGGCATCCTGCGGCTGGCGATGCGGCGGACGGACCTTCCGCTGGTCGATCCCCAGGACCGGGCCGAGGCCGAGCAGACGGCCTATGTCCTGGACGCGGGCGCCCTGCGGCTGGGCTGGGGCCTTTTCAGGTCGGCCCTGCGTAGCCCCCGGGTTTTCCTGCGCGCGCTTGCGCGGGCCTGGAGGATGGGCGCGCGCGCGGAGGCGGGCCGCCTGCGCCACCTGATCTACCTGGCCGAGGCCGCCGCCGTGCGCCGCGCCTGCGCCGAGGCCGGGATCGACCATGTCCACGCCCATTTCGGAACCAATGCCGCCGCCGTCGCGCATCTGGCGCGCCTGCTGGGCGGGCCCGCCTACAGCTTCACGGTTCACGGGCCCGAGGAATTCGACGCGCCGCGCGCGCTGTCGCTGGACCTCAAGATGGCCGGGGCGGCCTTCACGATCGGGGTCAGCCAGTTCGGGCGCAGCCAGCTCTGCCGCTGGGCGGACCCCGAGGACTGGGACCGCCTGCATGTCGTCCATTGCGGCATCGACACGGACCGCTTCGCGCGCGCCTCGGCGGTGCGCGACGGGCCGCGCCATGTTGTCTCGATCGGGCGCTTCGCCGAACAGAAGGGCCAACTGGTCCTGATCGAGGCGCTGGCGGCGGCTCGGGCCGCTGGCGCCGATATCGGTCTGCGGCTGGTGGGCGATGGCCCGATGCGCCCCGAGATCGAGGCCCGCATGGCGCTTCTGGGGCTGGGCGATGCCGTGGTCCTGACCGGCTGGCTGGACGAGGATGGCGTGCGCGCCGAGATCGACGCCGCCGCGGCGCTGGTCATGCCCAGCTTCGCCGAAGGCCTGCCCATGGTCATCATGGAGGCGATGGCCGCCGCGCGCCCCGTGATCGCGACCTACGTGGCGGGGATCCCGGAACTGGTGCGGCAGGGGCGGACGGGCTGGCTGGTTCCCGCGGGCGACGCCGATGCGCTGGCGCGCGCATTGCTGGACCTGGCGCAGACCCCGGTCGAGACCCTGCGCCGGATGGGCGAGGCGGGCCGCGAACGGACGCTCGCGCGCCATGACGCGGGGGCCGAGGCGGCGCGGCTTGCCGGATTGATCGCGCAGGGCGCCTGAGCCCCTCAGCGCCCGCGCACCCAGCCCGATCCGCGCAAGACAGGCAGCCGCGTCGCCAGAACAACCCCGGCATAGGCGGCAAGGCCGAAGGGATCGCGCAGGGCCAGCCGCCCGATCAGGCCCGGTGAGGTGCGCGCCTTGTCCTCATGCGCCATGAGGGCGGGAAAGGACTGGGCCAGTTGGGCGACACCCGCATCCTGGCGGCGGCGCACGCGCACCAGGTTCGCGAAACCGTCGACGGGGGGCCAGTCATAGGTCTCGGCCACGCGGTGACGGTTCGCGGGCGCGAAGCTGAGGCGCGCGAACATGTCGTCGGCGATGATGTCGGGCCAGTCCTGCCACTGCGCGCGCCCGGCCGCGTTCATCGCGAAACAGCCGAAGCCCGGCGTTCCATCGGTGACGAAGGGAAGGCGCGCCCAGAACCGCGCATAGGCGCGGGTGACGGCGCTGGGACTGCGGGCGATGCGCGGAGTTCCCGTGGCATAGGCCGGGCCGGGCCGGTCGAGGGCAGGCACAAGGGCCGCGACCAGCCCCGGCGAGACGGTGACATCGGCATCGAGGTAGACCCGCAGATCGCCGCGTGCGGCGCCATCGCCCAGGTTCAGCGCAGGCAGCTTGCCGGGCCGGGGCGTCTCGATCACCCGCAGGTCCCAGCCCGCC